>JBCCHV010000021.1 GCA_039028635.1 Acidobacteriota bacterium | reverse complement strand
TCTTGATCATGTCCCGGAGCCTAGCAGGCTGCTGAAGAAGCCCGCGAGGCGGCATCTTCAGCGCCTGCTGTTTATTTCAGGGGCGCCCGGCCAGGGGGGCTAGAAGGCGCCCCCCTCAGGCCTACGCGGCCCGGCTTCGCGCATGTCGCGCGCCTTCACCCCAATCCAGGGCGGCCCCGTCCTCGGCGCCGAAGGCGCCGCCTCGCCCGCTGGGCTCGGGGTCCCATGCGGGCCGGAAGTCCTCGAACCTGAACTTCTTCAGCAGTCTGCCTAGCAGGCTGGCGGCGGACCTCCAGCGGGCCCTAAAATGGAGCCCATGGACCGCCCCTACCCGATCCGCAACATCCTCACCGGTGGACGCCTCGACCGCGCCCACCAACGGCGCTCCGATGCCGCCTGGCTGCGCGCCCGGCGCCGCGACGGCACCAGCCGCATCCTGCCGGTGTGGCGCTCTCAGCCACTGATTCAACGCGGCGACCCGCCACGAGCCGGCTCGGTGAGCCCGAGCTGGGCCTACCGCCTGGTCGGCGATGGCGCGACCTGGGTTTTTCTGGGGCTGCTCGACGACGTTCCCTGGTTCACCCTCGACCTCTCCCACCTCGAGAGGCCGCCGGCCACCCTGCTCAAGGGCGGCCGCTTCGTCAGCCTGCGCGACGTCGGGCCGCTGCTCGAGTCCAGCGAGGCTTCGATCGTGACCTTCGCCTGTGGCATCAGCAACTGGCACCGGGCCAATCGCTTCTGCAGCACCTGCGGCCACGGAACTCGCGTCAGCGAAGGCGGCCACCAGAGGGTCTGCACCCAGAGCGGCTGCGGCCGCAGCCATTTCCCGCGCACCGATCCGGCGGTCATCGTGCTGGTCCACGACGGCGCCGACCGGTGCCTTCTGGTGCACCAGCCGGAGTTCCGGCCGAAGGTCTACTCCACCCTGGCGGGGTTCACGGAGCCCGGCGAGAGCCTCGAAGAAACGGTGGTGCGAGAAGTCCAGGAGGAGACCGGCGTGGTGGTCTCGGCGCCGCGCTATCACTCGTCCCAACCGTGGCCATTTCCGAGCTCGATGATGGTTGGCTTCATGGCGCGGGCGCTGCGCACCGAGCTCGACCTCGATCCCCGCGAGATCGCCGACGCCCGCTGGTTCTCGCGCTCCGAGCTGCGGGCGGCGGTGGCGGCGGACGAGATCCGCCTGCCGTCGCCGGTATCGATCGCCTATCGCTTGGTGAGCGATTGGCTCGAGGGCGGCGACGGCCCGAGGCGCGAGCCGAGGGTCAGTCGAAGCGCCTCGGCATAGCCGACGAGGGCCGAGTCCATGGCGGCGCGATCGGCCGGCGACGGTCGCTCGGCTTCGAAGTGACAGGACAGAACCATCAGGCGGCCCTGCCGCATCTCGGCCTTGAGGTCGACGCGCCCGATCAAGCGTTCACCGGCGAGCACCGGCAGACAGTAGTAGCCGAAGCGGCGCTGTGGTGCCGGCTTGAAGATTTCGAGCAGCTGCTCGAAATCGAACAGTCGCTGGACCCGACCGCGATCCCACAGGACCGGATCGAAGGGCGACAGCAACACCCCTCGGTCCCGCCGCGGCCGCACCCGCGCGAGGCGCTCCGCCAGCTCGAGATCCCGAACTCGAATCCAGCCCGGCGTCGCGCCATCGTTCAAACGACAGGGCACGATCTCCCCCGCCTCCTGCAGCTCGCCCAGGGCGGTTGCGATCGGTTGGCGCAGGTTTCTCAACCGCCAGGTCGCTGCCAGGGTGCCGGTGGTCGCCCAACCGTGACCGGCGAGGGCGCGCCGCAGCAGATGTCGCAGAGCTCGCGGTCGCTCCCAAGGCTGGTCCCGGAGCTCGGCCGGGATCACCCGCTCGGTGAGGTCGAAAACGCGCTGAAAGGAACGCCGCTCGCGAATCGCCAGGTGCCCCGCGGACCACAGCGCCGCAGCCACCTTGACGGCGATCTTGAGATTCCACCAGCCTTGGCCTCCCTGCCCGTCGAAGTCCTTCGAGCGCAAGGGACCTTCGGTCTCGATGCGGCGCAGCAGGCCGTCGGCGACCGGGCGGTGCTGGCGTAGCAGGTCACCCCACCAAGGGTGGCTTTGGAACTCCCTCCGGCGCCACTCGAAGGCCGGGTAGAGGTCCCAGGGAATCCAACTCGCCTCATGGCCCCAGTACTCGAACAGCGGCGTCCCCGGTGCCAGCAAAGACTCGCCGAGGGTCGGGTCGAGACCCGCCAGGCGCGACAGCAGCACCAGGCAATGGCTGCGCGCCCCGGCGATCGAAACGGTGTCGAGCTGCAGATAGCCGAAGCGATCGACCACCCGCAGCGCCGCCGAGCGCGCCAATCGACGGCCGCTCTTCGGCATCCCGGTCCACTCCGGATTGAGCAAGCCGGCGCGGGCCAGCGCCAGGCGTCGCGCCCGGCGCTGGTCGAGGGTCTGAATCGGGGCGGACATGGCTTGCCGAGCTTACGGCAAGGACCAGCCTGCTAGCAGGTTGCTGAAAAACTCGTTGGCAACCTGCTACCGGGCCCGAGAGGGCCCGGCGGTGGCGAAGCCACCGCGATGGGTGAGGAGGCCCAAGAACCGCGCTTCTTGGGCCGGAGCGGGACGCGCAGTCAGGGGCGCGTAGCCCCTCTCGGAATAAACAGCAGGCGCTGAAGAAGCCGCCACGCGGCTTTTTCAGCAGCCTGCTACTCGCCGAGCAAGTGCTTTTGCAGGAAGAGCACCACCGCGCTGTTGTAGTAGTCGCGGTTGCCCTTCTTGCGGAAGCCGTGCCCTTCGTCCTTCGCCAGCAGGTACCAAACGTTACCGCCGGCAGCGCGAATCTCCTCCACCATCTGCTCGCTCTCGGAAGCCGGCACCCGCGGGTCGTTGAGGCCCTGGACGATGAACAGCGGATTGGAGATCTCCGCTGCGCGCCGGGTCGGCGCGATTTTCTCGAGGAAGGCGAGCATCTCCGGATCGCGCTCGTCGCCGTACTCCACCCGGCGCAGGTCGCGGCGGTAGTCCTGAGTGTTCTTGAGGAAGGTCACGAAGTTGCTGATGCCGACGATGTCGATGCCGGCCTTCAGGCGGTCGTCGTAGTGGATCATCGAGGCCAGCACCATGTAGCCGCCGTAGCTACCGCCGATCACCGCCACCCGCGAGGCGTCGAGCTCGGGCTGCTGCTCGATCCAGTCGAGGAGGGCACCGATGTCCTTCACCGAGTCCTCGCGTTTGAAACCGTTGTCGAGCTTCAAGTAGGACTTGCCGTAGCCCGAGGAGCCGCGCACGTTGGGCACCAAAAGGGCGATTCCGAGCTCGTCCATGAAGAAAGGCGAGGTCGAGCTGAAGAAGGGCCGCGCCTGGCCTTCGGGACCACCGTGAATGTTGATCAGCACCGGAAACGGCCCCTTGCCGGCAGGCTTGTAGTAAAAGGCCGGAATCTGCCGCGCCTCGCCATCGGCCTGATCGAAGGTCGGGTAGTGGATCAGCTCCGGACTGGCGAACTCGGAGGTGTCGAGCCCGCCGACTTCGGAGTGAGTCCAGCGCTCCAGCCGCTGGCTCGCGAAGTCGATGGCATAGACGTCGCCCGGCGTCTGCGACGAGCTGATGCCAAGGCCGAGCTGCCGGCTGTCGGGACTGAACTCGAGACCGAAGACCTGCCCCGGGGGCAGCTCCGGCGTCTTCACCGGCTGAAAATTGGCGACGTCCCGCACGTGGAGCTTGCTGATGCCCCCCTCATTCACCGTGAAAGCGATGTAGCGGCCGTTGGGAGAGATGGTCGCGCCACCGACATTCCACGGAATGTCGCCGGTCAGAATGCGGCTCTCGCCGGTCGCCAGATCGTAATAGCGCAGATGCTGAAACTCGCTCCCCTGGTCGGAAGCGAAGTAGATGCCCTTGCCGTCCGGCGCGAAGGCGGCGGTGCCGTAGGAGACCTTGTCCTCCGTCGGGTTGAGCTCGGTGAGCTCACCGCTCGCGAGGTCGAGAAGGTGCGGCCGGGTCTCGTTGGCGGAGATCAGCTTGGCCACCAGCAGCTTCTTGCCATCGGGCGAGAACTCGGCCGGTGCCCAGGCTCCCCCCGCCTCGAGCACCGAGCGGCTCGGCTGGCCGTCGAGGCGACCGACGTGGATATCCCAGTCGCGGCCATTGCGGCGCGTCGTGAAGTAGGCGAACTGGCTACCGTCCTCGGACCACACCGCCCCGCCGTTGCGCGACTTGCCGTCGGAAACCATGCGGTGGGAACCGGTGGCGAGATCGAAGGCGAAGAGCTGAAAAAACTCGGAGCCTCCCACGTCTTTCTGGAAGAGCAGCGCACCGGCCGCCGGGTTGGGGTTGATCGAGGTGCCGCTGACCGGCTCATCGAAGAAAGTGAGCTGCTGCCGGGAGCCCCCCGGTCGCTTGACCCAGTGGAGCTGGCTGGTCTCACCGAAGCGAGTCGAAATGACGATTCCCTCGCCGCCCGGATGCCAGCCTTGGAGTCCTGCCGAACGCGTGTTCTGGTAACGCCGCAGACGCTCCGTCAGCTCGGGAGGAATCTCCGGAACACCCTCGATGACGAGATTTCCACGCTCGACGCGCTCGACTTCGGCGGCGGCGAGCCACCCGGGAAAAACGAATAGCAAGGCCACGGCAAGAATCCAACGTTTGGTCATCACCAGCTCCTGTCTCGATTACTTGGCTTCGGAAGTCCTCGGCGCGCGCCCGACCCAGAATCGGCGGCGCGCTTTGACGAGGACGGCCCGGTCACTCCTCGAGTGGTTCTACGGAGCATACGACGAGATCGAACGGGCCTTTCAGACCTCTTGTACGGAGCGGAGCCGATTCGGTTCCAAGACACCGGGGACCGGCCTCCGAAGGCGAGGTCGCGGCAGCGCGACCTGATCCCCTGAAATTTGATATCGATTTTGCATTATCATTATCGCAAGGCGGCCCCAGAGCTGCTTATCCGCCCTTCGAAACGCGGGATTCGAATGAGCCACCTCGTCCAAGACCTCGCCTTTGCTCTGCGCGGATTCCGCCGCCGGCCGACCTTTGCCGCGATCACCGTCCTGACCCTCGGGCTCGGCCTCGGCGCCACCGTCACCGTGGCGAGCTTGATTCAAGCGCTGTTGCTGAGGCCACTGCCCTTTCCCGAAGCCGACCGGCTGGTGCGAGTGATGGCCTACATGGGCGCCGAGCCGGGGCACCTCACGCAGCGGGAGATCGAGGAGCTGCAGCGCGACAGTCGCATCTTCGAAACCGTCGGGGCCTATTACCTCAGCCAGTACAACGTCACCGGCGATGGTCCTCCGGAAGTTGCCCCCACCGCGATCAGCGCCTATCCCCTGTTCGAGGTGCTGGGCAGTCGATTCGCTCACGGCGGCGCCTTCTCGGCCGAACAGGACTTTCGCTTTCAGAACCGCGTCGTGCTGAGTCATCGTTTCTGGCAGCGCCGCTTCGGTAGCGACCCCGGAATCGTCGGCGGCACCATCCTCCTCGACAGCGGCTCCTACGTCGTCGACGGTGTTCTCGCGCCCGCCAGCAGCTTTCCACCGGGAGTCGATCTCTACCGCCAGGTGACCGACTACTACGGTCTCGATGGTCGGCGCCATTCGGTGCTCGCCCGCCTGCGACCGGGCGCTTCCCTGGAGCAAGCCCAGCAGGAGATGACGCGATTCGGTCGCCTCTGGCAGGAGCGCTTTCCGGAGCTCAATGGTGGAGTCCAGTTCGGCGTCGTGCCGCTGCGTGACTCGTGGGTCGGCGCGGCGCGCCCCTACCTGCTGATGCTGGCGGTCGCGGTGGCCCTGGTGCTGCTGATCGCGATCGTCAACACCGCCAATCTCCTGCTCGCCCGCGCCAGCGAGCGGCGCGAAGAGCTGGCAGTCCGGATCTCCCTCGGAGCAAGCCGCATTCACCTGCTGCGTCAGGTGCTCGTCGAGAGCATCGTGCTGGCGACCTTCGGCGGGGGCCTCGGGCTGATGATCGCCAGCTTCGGCCTGCGCTTCTTCAGCGGCCTGGTGCAAGCCGACCTGCCGAGCTGGATGGAGATCCGGCTCGATCCCATCGCCTTTGCAGTCGCCGCGGCCTTGGTGCTGATGAGCGGCATGCTCGCGGGCCTGGCCCCGGCGCTGCTCGCCTCTCGCTCCGCCTCCGGCCACTCCATGGTGCGAACGCGAGGCGCCACCGGTGGACCGTCGGCCGGTTTGCGAGGCGCCCTGGTGACCGGCGAGATCGCCCTCGCCTTGATCCTGCTGGCGGGCGCCGGCTTGATGATTCGGAGCGCCTTCGCCCTCGATCGCCAGGATCTCGGATTCGCCAGCGAGAACCTGTTCACCGTGCGGGTCGATCCCCCCTACTGGACCTACAACAAGATCGAGCAGGTCACCCCATTCTTCGAGCAAGCCCTCGAGAATCTGCGACAGATCCCGGGAGTCGAGGGCGTGGCGGCGAACCAGAATCTGCCCCTGGCCCGGCTCGACTCGAACAGCAAACGAGTGCTCACCCTCGAAGGGCAATCGGCGGAGGAGCAAGAGGCCAATCCCTTCATCCACCTCCAGTCCGTCGGCGCCGGCTACTTCGAGGTCATGAAGATCCCCATGCGCCAAGGTCGGTCCTTCGACTCCGGCGATCGGCAAAGCACCCAACCGGTGGTCGTCCTGAGCCGCGGCCTGGCCCAACGGCTGTGGCCCGATGGCGCCCTCGGCAAGCGCCTCAAGCTCGGTCCTCCAGAGTCGCCGGAGCCCTGGATGACGGTGGTGGGCATCGCCGGCGACGTGCGCAGTGAACGGCGTGCCGGTGACTTCAGCCTCGACCTTTACGTCTCCCATCGGCAGCACTTCACCGGCGACACTTACTTTGCGCTGCGCAGTTCTCTCGAGGCCACCCAGCTGACGCGCCAGGTCGAAGCCGCGATTCAGAGCGTCGACCCCGACCTGCCGCTCTTCGACGTGGCGCCGATGCAGGAGCGGCTGGCCCGGGTGGAATGGCAGCGCCTGGTGACGAGTCGCCTGTTCTCGATCTTCGCCTTGCTCGCCCTCGCCCTCGCCGCCGGCGGCACCTACGGCGTGATGTCCTACCACGTCACCCTGCGCCGACAGGAGATGGGGATCCGCCAGGCCCTCGGCGCCCAACCCCGAGACCTCCTGTCCCTGATCATGGCCCAGGGCCTTCGCATCCTGTTGCGTGGCACCTTGATCGGCGTGCCCGCGGGCCTCCTTCTCGGCCGCCTGATCGAGAGTCTGCTGTTCGGCGTTGCGGCGACCGACCCGCTGAGCCTCTTCACCGCCTGTTTCACCCTCGCCCTGGCGGTCCTGGTGGCCTGCCTGCTCCCCGCCCTGCGAGCCGCCAGGCTGAGTCCGCTGATCGCGATCCGCGGCGAGTCGGCCTAGTCGAATGAACGTCCTCGACTGGCTGATCGTCGGCGGCGGCCCCCACGGCGTCCATCTCGCCGCCCGACTGGTGGGCGAGGGCGGAATCGACAGCGCTCGCCTCGCGATTCTCGATCCGGCGGCGCAACTACTCCAACGCTGGCGATCGTTCACCTCGGCGACCGGCATGTCCCATCTCCGCTCTCCCGGCGTGCACCACCTCGATCTCGAGCCGTCCTCGCTGATGCGCTTCGCCGGCGACCGGCGCAAACGACCGCCGGGACTCCTGCGCAGCCGCTACAACTGCCCGTCCCTCGACCTCTTCAACGCGCACTGCGATCACGTCATCACGCGCTTCGGTCTCACCGGCCTTCACCTGCGCGGCAAAGCCGAACGGCTGCAGCCAGAAACGGACGGCGTTCAGGTGACCACCTGTGACGGCACGACCATCGCCGCCGCGCGAGTGGTTCTGGCCCTCGGCGCCGGCGACCAGCCGGAGTGGCCGGAATGGGCCGTGGGCCATGGTTCGCGCATTCGACACCTCTTCGATCCGCCCGGGCAGCCATCGCCCCATCGGTCGGACCCGGGCGAGCGCGCCCTCGTCGTCGGTGGCGGCATCTCGGCGGTCCAGGCCGCGATCCGTCTCGTCGCCGATCAGCGAACCGTCGACCTGGTGACCCGCCACCCGCCGCGGGTCCATCGTTTCGACAGCGACCCGGGCTGGCTGGGGCCGAAGCTCATGCCTACCTTCGAACGCGAAAGAGACCCGGACGGGCGCCGCCGCATCATCCAGCAGGCCCGCCACCGAGGCTCCGTGACGCCGGAAGTCCGTCACGCCCTGCGCGTCGCCCTCGCCAGTGGGCGTCTCACGCTCCACCACAGTGAGGTCTCGGGTCTCGAGGTCGATGGCGCCGGCCTGCAGCTCGAGCTGACCTCCGGCGAGCGGATCGACGGCGACCATCTCTACCTGGCGACGGGTTTCGCCAGCCGGCGCCCGGGCGGCGCCATGCTCGATCGCCTGGTCGACGAGCACGACCTGCGCTGCGCCGCCTGCGGCTATCCGATCGTCGACTCCTGGCTCCGCTGGCACCCGCGGATCCACGTCACCGGCCCGCTGGCCGAGCTCGAGATCGGTCCTGTCGCGCGCAACATCGCCGGTGCCCGGCGCGCCGGTGATCGCTTGGTCGACGCGGCTCTCAAGCAACCCGCCGCCTGAAGGCCAATCCGCGCCATCCGGGGCGGGCGCGCCCCGACTCGACCTCGGCAGCCTCGACTCGGGGCTGCCAGGCCCTCGCACCCGGCGACCCAGAGCTCGAGCCCCCTGCGCCGGAGCGGGTGACACCTTCTGCCTCCGCAGAGCAGAAAATGCAACCTCGGACGGCCCCCCTGAGTCCTACTGAGCGAAACCCAGGCGCAAAGGGCAAAATCACCGGGCCCGAGGCGCTGCAATCGCGACCAATTCCTAGAAAGGAGGACCGGCGATGGGATCTACCAACGTGGCACTCTGGCTGTTCCTGGCTACCGGGGCGGTAGCCACTTTCACCTTCATCACGATCGTCTCCTGGGCTGAGAACCGGCGCAAGGAGCGTCAGGAGTACTACCGCTTCGAGTTTCGCAAGCGCTTGGTCGAGAGCGGCAAGATGGACGCGGCGGGCGTCACCTCGTTGATGCAGTACGAGCACAAGCTCAAGCTTCAGCAGGCCCGCGAGAAGCTGCTGGTGGCGGCCTTCGTCCTCATCGGGGTGGGCATCGGCATTTGCCTCGGCCTGCAGTTCGTCAGCGGCGGGGCTTGGAGGCTCGGCTTGATTCCGGGCAGCATCGGCGCCTGCATGTTGCTCTACGGAGCTGTTTTCGCCTCCAAAGTGGATCCCGGACCGCCGCCGCCCGGCTGGTCGTCCGACACCCTGGAGCAGGACTGAAGCGGAGCTCGATCTTGTCTTCGGAATCCTCGAGCCGCGATGACGACGCGGGCATCGTCGCCCGCGTCCTGGCCGGAGACACCAATGCCTTCGAGGGCATCGTCTCTCGCTGGCAGGGGCCGCTCCTCAGCCTCGCCTACCGCCTCAGCCGCGATCACAGCCTGGCAGAGGAGATGGCCCAGGAGGCCCTGCTCAAGGTCTTCCGCAATCTGAAGCGGTGGCGCGGCGAGGCGAAGTTCTCCACCTGGATGTTCTCGGTGGCCCTCAACCACTACCGCACCAGACTGCGTCGTCACATTCCGCCCGCCGTCGAGCTCGCCGACGCCGAGGCGGTCGCGGCGGCGGGGGACCTCGCCAGCGAGATGGCCGCAGCCAGCCGCGACAGCATCGTTCGGCGGGCCGTGGCCCTTCTGCCACCGAAGTACCGCGACACCATCGTGGTCTACTATTTTCAACAGCAAGACGTGGTCGAGACGGCCGCGACGTTGGGCACCAAGCCGGGCACGGTCAAGGCCCGCCTGCATCGGGCCCGTAAACTACTGAAGACCAAGCTGAAGGCGTTGGGGCACCCACTCGCCCTGGCGAACCGCGAGGCCGAAGCATGAACGAGAACGAGATCAAGGAGCTCGATCGCATCCTCAGCGAGGAAGAGGAGCTGAATCCGAAGGCAGAGTTCTCCACCCTGGTCATGCGAGCGGTTCGAGAAGAGGCGGCGGAGCGGGCCCCCATTCCCTTCCCGTGGGCGCGCTTCCTTCCCGGATTCTGCCTCAATCTCGGAATGCTTCTCGCAGGCCTGGTTTGGGTCTTCCTGATGCCCGGAAGCCCTGCCGAGACACCGTTGATCACGGCGGAGATGCTCTCCGATCCTCGAACGCGAGATCTGACTTGGGCGGTCGCAACGATGGTCGCCACCGGAGCCCTGGGGTGGGCCACCGCGCGGTGGGTTTCCCCTGGAAGGGCGAGCTCTGTCTAGGGCGGCCCTCGCTCGCATCCGAAGGTGGCGGCGTGACCGACGCCCGAAATCAACCCTCGAGGAGAGTCCCGATGAAGCCAGCCACCCTCCTCTCCATCGCAGTGTCCGCGGCCTCCGTCGCCGTCCTCGCGCTGCCGTGCGTCGCGGCGCAGGACTCGGTGCTCGCCGAGGACGACTTCTCGACCGACCAGCTCGCCAGCGACTGGACTTGGGTGCGCCAAGACGAGGCCGGGTGGCGCCTTGCCGACGGCAAGCTCGCCATCCGCACCCGCGGCCAGCTGTGGGGACGAGAGAATTCACAGCGGAACGTCCTGCTCCTCGCAAACCCGAGCCCTCTACCCAACGCGGTGGCCGCCGAGCTGACGGTCGATGCCGGCCTGGCGATGACCCACGCTTACGAGCACGGCGGGCTGATCTGGTACTTCGACGACGACCACTGGGTCACCCTGACGCAGCTCAATCACGTGCAGCACGAAACCCAGAAGATAATGCTGGTCCATGAAAGCGATGGCCGCGGCCGCGACCGGGCTTCCAAGGCGGTGCCGTTCCAAGGCGAGAAGGTCGAGCTCCGCCTCGAGCGTCGCGGAGCCGAGTTCACCGGCTACTTTCGACCGCCCGGCGCCGAGGCCTGGCAGCGGCTTGGGACGGTCGAGCTCGAGCACTCGGGCTCGACGCCGACCTTCGGCGTGGTCGCCGGACAGGGCAAACACGACGAGTGGCACTGGGTGGAGTTCGACGATTTTCGCGTTCTGGCGCTGCCCTGAGCGGGACGTGGCCCGGCGGCGAGACCAGCGAAGCCATTGCAACCGCCGGCAGCCGAAGGGATCACTCCTGACCAGCGAAAGAACGCCGTCGATCCCGACGTACGGGGAGCGGCTATAGGGAGCGGCTGGCACCACCATCCGCTAGCCAGACCCCAAGGCCGTCCGTCTCGTCGCGGCAGCTTGCTGAAGCCGTCCCGAGAAGAGAGCATCAGCGGACTCTTCGCTGCTCCGAAGCTCGAGAGAAGGACCCATCATGAACCGAGAACGACTCAGCCTGTCCCAGATCATTCGCACTTTTCCCGGCCGCATCGGCGTCACCTGCACGCTGGTGATGATCGAGATCGTGCTGCTGGCCTTCGTGCCGCTGCTGATCGGCTTGGCGATCGACGGTCTGCTCGCCGGGCGCTCCCGGGAGCTGGTCTGGTTCGGCAGCGCGCTGGTGGCGCTGACCGTGGTGATGGTGACGCGGCGGGCCTTCGACACCCGCGCCTACGGCTCGATCCGGGTGCTCCTCGGCGCCGCCCTCGATCGCCGGTTTCCGCACCTCTCGGTGTCCGCCAAGAGCGCCCGCCTGGGCATGGCGCGGGAGCTGGTCGATTTCCTCGAGCAGGACCTGCCCACCCTGCTGACCTCGGTGATCCAGATCCTGGTGACGCTGGCGGTCCTCGCCACCTTCGATCTTCGGCTGGCGGTTTCGGCGATGGTCGTCACGGTGGCGATGATCGTGGTCTACGCCTTCTCCCACGGACGGTTCTTCCGCCTCAACGCCTCCTTGAACAGTCAAATGGAGCGACAGGTGACCCTGCTGGAAGAGGGCCGGCGGACTCGCATCTTCGGCCACCTGCGCAAGCTGCGCGATCTCGAGGTCAAGCTGTCGGACACGGAGGCGCTGGTCTACGGCTCGATCTTCCTGCTGCAGATCGGATTCATCGTCTTCAACCTCTGGATCAGCGCCAGCCTGCCGGAGATCAGCGCCGGGCGCATCTTCTCGATCGTCACCTACTCGTGGGAGTACGTCGAGGCGGCCACCATGCTGCCGGTCAGCCTGCAGACCTGGTCGCGCCTCGCCGAGATCACTCGACGGATCAATCAGAGCGCCACCGAGGCCTGAGACTTCGGAAGGGAGGATGTCGGCGGTCGGCGGCGCTGCTTGTCTCAGCGGGCCGCGGAGTGTTACGTTGAAAATAGCTTGCCTTGATGCGCATAGTGGCACTCGTCACTGCCGTAGACGCCCACCGTCGAATAGGAGGAGCGAAGTGACCATCCAAGAAGCACCGTCCACCCTCACCACCCGCCCAGACTTCAAAGATCGTTACGACAACTTCATCGGCGGTCGCTGGGTCGCCCCCAGGTCCGGCGCCTACTTCGAGAACGTCTCTCCAATCCACGGCCAGCCGATCGGCGAGATCGCGCGCTCGAACGCCGAGGACGTCGAAGCCGCCCTCGACGCTGCCCACGCCGCAGCCGATTCCTGGGGTGCCACCTCGACCACCGAACGCTCCAACATCCTGCTCAAGATCGCGCAGCGCATGGAGGATGACCTCGCCGCCCTCGCCGCCGCCGAAACCTGGGACAACGGCAAGCCGATCCGCGAGTCCACCGCCGCCGACCTGCCCCTCGCCATCGACCACTTCCGCTACTTCGCCGGCGTCATCCGCGGCGACGAAGGCTCGATGTCGGAGATCGACAACGACACCATCGCCTACCACTTCAAGGAGCCGCTGGGCGTCGTCGGGCAGATCATTCCGTGGAACTTCCCCCTCTTGATGGCGACCTGGAAGCTCGCCCCGGCACTCGCCGCCGGAAACTGCGTGGTGATCAAACCGGCGGAGCAGACGCCGGCCTCGATCCTCGCCTGGATGGAGCGCATCGCCGACCTCCTGCCGCCGGGAGTGATCAACATCGTGAGCGGCTTCGGCCTCGAGGCCGGCAAGCCGCTGGCGTCGAGCAACCGCGTCGCCAAGGTCGCTTTCACCGGCGAGACCACCACCGGTCGTCTGATCATGCAGTACGCCTCCGAGAACATCATCCCGGTCACCCTCGAGCTCGGCGGCAAGTCGCCGAACATCTTCTTCGACGACGTCCTCGCCGCCGACGACGCCTACCTCGACAAGGCGATCGAAGGCTTCGTGATGTTCGCCCTCAACCAGGGCGAGGTCTGCACCTGCCCGAGCCGGGCCCTGGTCCAGGAGTCGATCTACGACCGCTTCATGGAGCGGGCCCTCGACCGCACCCGCGCGATCATCCAGGGCAACCCCCTCGATCCGGCCACCATGGTGGGTGCCCAGGCCTCCTCGGAGCAGTTGGAGAAGATCCTCTCCTACCTCGACATCGGTCGTCAGGAGGGCGCCGAGATCCTCACCGGCGGCGGCCAGCCGAGCATGCCCGGTGAGCTCGCCGGCGGCTACTACGTCGAGCCGACGATCTTCCGCGGTGACAACTCGATGCGCATCTTCCAGGAGGAGATCTTCGGACCGGTGGTGTCGGTGACCACCTTCAAGGATGCCGACGAAGCCCTCACCATCGCCAACGACACCCTCTACGGCCTCGGCGCCGGTGTGTGGAGCCGCGATGCCAACACCTGTTATCGCTTCGGCCGCGCCATCAAGGCCGGGCGCGTGTGGACCAACTGCTACCACCTCTACCCGGCCCATGCGGCCTTTGGAGGCTACAAGCAGTCGGGCATCGGTCGCGAGAACCACAAGATGATGCTGAGCCACTACCAGAACACCAAGAACATCCTGATGAGCTACGACCCCAACCCGATGGGGTTCTTCTAGCAGGCTGCTGAAAAGTCCGCTTCGCGGATTTCCAGCGCTGCTCGCTTGTTTAGGGGCGCCCGGCGAGGGGGCTAGGCGCCCCCCCGCCAAAAAAAGTGCGATCTTTTTGGCTCACCCCGTCTCACGGCTTCGCCGCCGAGCCCTTCCGGGCTCGGTCGCAGGTTGCCGATGAGTTATCCAGCAACCTGCGAGTCCACGGCCCCGACAACATCCCACCGGACCCTACGTGGAGGAGTGACGATGACCGATTCCGGAAACCCACCCGTCGATCGCGTGGTGGCGACCCCCGAGGCGCTGGCTCTGATCGATGAGATCCGCACCGACCATCCATCGATTCTCTTCCACCAGTCCGGGGGCTGTTGTGACGGCTCTTCGCCGATGTGCTACCCGACCGACGACTTCAAGGTCGGCAGCCGCGACGTCAAGCTCGGCGAGATCGATGGTGTGCCGGTCTACATCAGCGAGCCGCAATTCGAGGTCTGGCGTCACACCCAGCTCATCCTCGACGTCGTTCCCGGCCGCGGCGGGATGTTCTCCCTCGACAACGGTCGCGAGCGGCGTTTCCTGGTGCGCTCGCGGATCTTCACCGACGACGAGCTCGCCAGCCTCGCCTGACGCTGACAGCCCGCACCGTGAGGCTCAGACGCCGGTCGCCGAGCGACCGGCATCCCTTGCTGCTGGACCGATCCGGGCCGACACCAGGCGTCCCAACCACCAGCGGCAAACCGACCTCCTGCCCGCCGGCAGGCTTCTTTTGAGCTGTCCTGCAACCGGAGGCGCAGGGCTGGCGAAGGAAGTCTTATGATGCAGACTTCCGATGCCCATGTCGTGATTGTCGGTGCCGGCCCGGGGGGCCTGGGGGCCGCCATGCTGGCCGCCAGTGCCGGACTGCGGGTCACTCTGGTCGAAACCCGCGACCGAGTCGGCGGACGAACGTCGACCTTCGAGCAAGACGGCTTTCGCTTCGACCTCGGTCCGACCTTCTTCCTCTACCCCGAAGCCCTGCGCTCCCTCTTCCGGCTCTGCGGCCTGCGCCTCGACGACACCATCGACCTCCTGCGGGTGGACCCCCACTACCGCCTCGTCTTCGGCGGCGATACCTCCCTCGACGTCACCCCGGACCCGGACGAGATGGTGCGACGAATCGCTCGCATCGCGCCGCAGGACGCCGCTTCCTTCAAGCGTTTTCTGGCCGACAACCGACGCAAGCTGAGCAAAGCGACGCCGATCCTGCAGCAACCGTTCTCGAGCGCCCGCGACCTGCTGCGGATTCCTCTCTGGGATCTGCTGACGGTGATGCGTCCCTGGGCGAGCGTCGACGCCGACCTGCGCAATTACTTCGAGGATCCCCGCATTCGTCTCGCCTTCTCGTTCCAGAGCAAGTACCTCGGCATGTCGCCCTTCAAGTGTCCGAGCCTGTTCACCATCCTGTCGTTCATGGAGTACGAGTACGGCATCTACCACCCCCGCGGCGGCTGCGGCGCCCTCTCCCAGGTGATGGCGGACCTCGCCGTCGCCATGGGCGTCGACCTGCGGCTGGGAACGACGGTGACCGGCCTCGACCTCGATGGCCGGCGGGTGAAGGCGGTCGAGACCGACCGCGGCTCTCTGCCCTGTGACGCGCTGGTGATCAACGCCGACTTCGCCCACGCCGTCCGACGCCTGGTGCCGAACCACTTGCGGCGCCGCTGGAGCGATCAGAAGCTCGAGCGCAAGAAGTACTCCTGCTCGACCTTCATGATGTACCTCGGTCTCGAAGGCGAGGTGGATCTGCCGCATCATTCGATTCATCTCGCCGAGGACTATCGCCGGAACCTGGCGGACATCGAAAACGATCGCCGCCTCTCCGAGGATCCCTCGTTCTATATTTGCAATCCGGTGGTCACCGACCCGACGATGGCGCCGGAGGGCTGCACTTCCCTCTACGTCCTAGTTCCGGTGCCGCATCGCACCGAAGGAATCGACTGGCGAAGGGATCTCGAGCCTTTTCGCACCAAGATGATGGCCAAGCTCCAGGACATTGGGATCGACGACATCGAGAAGCGCATCCGCTTCGAGAAAATCGTCACCCCCTTGACCTGGGAGACCGACCTCAACATTCACCTCGGCTCGACCTTCAGCCTCGCCCATACGGTGGGCCAGCTCCTCCACCTGCGGCCTCAGAATCGCTTCGAAGAGCTCGACGGGGTGTTCCTGGTCGGTGGTGCGACCCATCCGGGAAGCGGGCTGCCGGTGATCTACGAGTCCGCCAAGATCACCACTCGCTTGATGGCCGAGGATCTGGGAGCGCCGGTCGACTGGACGGAGCAGGTCGAGCCACCGCCGGAGCCGCTGTTCCATTCGGTGGGCGGCGCTTGACCCGCTGGCGTGGCGCCACCGACATCATGACCCCGGGTGGGCTCAGCGACTCGGCGCAGTCCCTGGCCCAGCGCTCGCTGGAAGCCGCTCGCCGGGCCGCCGATGGCTGGGCGGCGCGCAGCGTCCGTCAACGGCTACGGGTCATCGCTCGCCTGCGTCGGCGCCTGGGGGACGAGCCGCTCGACCTCGCCCGCACCGCCGACCTGCCCTGGCGTTCGAGCGCAGCCGAGACCTTGACCGCCGAAGTGCTGCCGCTGCTCGACGCCTGCCGCTTTCTCGAACGCCAGGCGGCCTCGCTGCTGGCGCCGCGGCGACCGGGCCGCCGCGGCCGGCCGGCCTGGCTCTTCGGTAGCGCCCTCGAGGTGCGCCGCGAGCCCCACGGCGTGGTCCTCGTCATCGCCCCCTCGAACTATCCGATCCTGCTCGCCGGCGTCCAGCTCCTTCAGGCCTTGGTGGCGGGCAATGCGGTGCTGGTGAAGCCGGGCCGCGGCGGTCTCCCGGCGATGCAGGCGTTGGCCGACGACCTCGCCGCCAGCGGCCTGCCTCCAGAGGTTCTCCAGGTGCTGCCGGAGTCCGTCGAGGTGGCGGAAGCGGTGCTCGCCGAAGGCGTCGACAAGGTCGTGCTGACGGGCTCCCGCCAGACCGGTCTGAGGGTGCTGGAACAGCTCGCCCCCACCGCGACGCCGGCGGTGATGGAGCTTTCCGGCTGCGATGCAGCGGTGGTCATGAACGGTGCCGATCTCGCCCAGGCGGCGCGCGCCATCGCCTTCGCCATGACCCTCAATGGCGGCTTCACCTGCATCGCTCCCAGGCGTCTGCTGGTGGCGGAAGAAGTCAGCACGGAGCTGGCGGCGGAGCTCGCCCGTCAGCTCGACCTCAGGCCACCCCCGCGGCTGCCGGCAGCGACCCGCCAAGCCCTCGACCAGGCGGTCGCGGAGGCCGTCTCGCAAGGCGCGGTGCTGGTCGCCGGTCGGCGACCGTCGACCCAGGGATGTCATCCGGTAGTGCTCGCCAACGTCGCCGAGGAGCTCGCCGATCGACTGGCGGAGATCCCGGCGCCGGCCGCTGCCCTGTTGCCGATCCGGGATCCGGAAGAAGCCCTGGCGCGGGTCGCCGCCGGCGCCCTGCGCCTCGGGGTCAGCGTCTTCGGACCGCCAAAGGCGGCCCGCGCGCTGGCCCGTCGCATGGATACCGGCGTGGCGGTGGTCAACGACCTGATCGTCCCGACGGCCGATCCGCGTGCGCCCTTCGGGGGTCGCGGCGCCAGTGGCTTCGGCACCACCCGTGGACCCGAAGGTCTGCTCGAGATGACCGTGATCAAGACGCTGATCGAGCGCCGGGGCCGCTGGCGCCCGCACTACGATCCGGTCGATGACCGCGACGCTCCTCTCTTCCAGTCCTTCGTTCAGCTGCTCCACGGGTCCGGCCTGCGGCAGCGCCTCGCCGCGCTGCGCCGGCTGGCCGTCGCCGGTCGCCAGCGCCAGCGGAGAGAGCGATGACCTCCGACCACCCCACGCCGGCCGTCGTCGAGCGCTACTCGCCGCGCCTGGCGCGCTTCTTCGAGCTCTGGTTGCGGCGCTACTTCGCGAAGAATTTCGACGCTGTTCGGGTCTGCCGTTCGGGGCGGCCGCCGGAGGATCGCCAGGGACCGATTCTGGTCTACTCGAACCATCCCTCCTGGTGGGATCCGATTCACTTCCTCCTCCTCGCCCGACTGGTCCTGCCGAAGCGCCGCATGTTCGGCCCCTTCGAGGCCGCGGCCCTCGAGCAGTACGGATTCTTCCAGCGGCTCGGCGCCTTCGGCATCGAGACCACGAGCCGCCGCGGCGCCGCCGACTTCCTGCGCACCTGTCGCGGCATCCTGGAAATGCCCGACGCCACCCTCTGGATCACCGCCCAGGGCGAGTTCAGCGATCCGCGACGGCGCCCCGTCGAGCTACGCCCCGGCCTCGCCCACCTGGTGCGTCGCCTCGATACCGGTCTGGTCGTGCCGCTCGCGGTCGAGTACCCGTTCTGGAACGAACGGCGCCCCGAAGCGCTGTCCTGTTTCGGCACCCCGATCGCCCTCGACGGCAGCTCCCGGGAGAGCAGCGTCGAGAGCTGGAACCAACGGCTCGAAAAGGCCCTCCAGGAGACCATGGACCGGCTCGCCGGCGTCGCTCAGGAGCGCCAGCCGGCGCTGTTCGACTCCCTGGTCGAAGGTCGCACCGGCATCGGCGGCGTCTACGACGCCTGGCGCCGCGCCAAGGCGACGATGCGCGGAGAGACCTTCGACGCCAGCCACGGCCAGGATCGGCGAGGCCAATGAGCGGCCTCCTCCTCGTCCTCGCCGTGATCGCCCTCGTGCTGGCGGCCAACCCGTTCGGCCTGGCTTTGTTCAATCTCCTGCTCTATCGGCCGCCGCGAGCGGTTGCCGACCGTCCCACCGACGACGAGGCGCCCCGGGTCTCGATCCTGATCCCGGCGCGCGACGAGGAAGCGGTCATCGAAGCCGCCGTCGGCTCGGCCCTGGCGAGCCGCGGCACAGCGGTCGAAGTGCTGGTGATGGACGATCACTCGAGCGACCGGACTGCTGAGATCGTCCAGCGGATGGCCTCCGCCGACGCCCGCGTCCGGCTGCTCGAGGCGCCACCGCTACCTCCCGGCTGGGCCGGTAAACAGCATGCCTGCCAGGCCCTCGCCGATCACGCCCGGGCGCCGATTCTGCTCTTCGTCGACGCCGACGTCGAGCTCTCGCCGCAAGCCGCGGCGCGCATCGCAGGATTCATGGAGGAGCGGCGCCTGGACCTCGCCAGCGGCTTCCCACGGCAGCGCACCGAGAGCTTCGCCGAGCGCCTGATCATCCCGCTGATCCACTTCGTTCTGCTCGGCTACCTGCCGCTGCTCGGCATGCGCCTGTCGGGCAACCCCGGCTTCGCCGCCGGCTGCGGACAGTTGATGGCGGCGCGCCGCGACGCTTACCGCCGAGCCGGCGGCCACGGCGCCATCCGGGCGAGCTTTCACGACGGCATCCAGCTCCCCCGCACCTTCCGCCGGGCCGGGCTGCGCACCGATCTCTTCGACGCCACCCACCTCGCCACCTGCCGTATGTACTCGCGCGCCGGCGAGGTGGTGATGGGCCTGGCGAAGAATGCCCACGAAGGCATGGCCGGTCCGATCGCCATCTGGGTCTGGACCATCCTTCTCCTCGGCGGCGCGGTGCTGCCGTGGGCTCTGCTCGCGATCACCGCCGTCGTCGCCCCCGCCACGGCGAGCTTCGCCGCCGCCCTCACCGCCGCCCTCCTCGGCCCCGCGGCGCGCTTGCTCCTGGCCCTGCGGTTTCGCCAATCGTGGCTCGGCGCGGTGCTTCACCCGCTCGGCGTCAGCGCCCTGGTCGCCATCCAGTGGTTCGCCTGGTGGCGGCGGCGCACCGGCCGCCGGATCGGCTGGAAGAAGCGTGCCGCGGTCTGACGCCGCTGCCGGAGAGTGCGCGGTCGAGCTGCGCAGCGCCGTCAAGGCCTACGGCGAACACCGGGCCCTCGACGGCCTCGACCTGGCGCTCGGCGCCGGGCGCTGGACCGGCCTGGTGGGGCCCAACGGTGCCGGCAAGACGACCTGCATGCTGGCCATCGCCGGCCTGATACCTCTCGACGACGGCAGCGTCGAGGTCCTCGGCTCGCCGGTACGAGGTCCACGGGCGGACGTGCTCGGCTGGGTCCCGCAGGATCTGGCCCTTTATCCGCAGCTCACCGCGGTCGAAAATCTCGCCACCTTCGGCACCCTGAGCGGTGTCCGTGGATCCGAGCTGCGGCGACGGATCGCTTGGGCACTGGACTGGACTGGCCTCGAGTCGCGGGCCGCTCATCTCGTCGGCACCTACTCGGGCGGCATGCAGCGCCGCTTGAACATCGCCTGCGCCGTCCTCCACCGCCCACGAGTCCTGCTCCTCGACGAGCCGACGGTGGGCGTCGATCCGCACGCCCGGGAACGCATCTTCGCGATGTTGGAGCAACTCCGGCGCGACGGCGTGGCGCTGCTCCACAGCTCCCACGAGCTCGGCGACGCCGAGAATGTCTGTGATCACCTGGTGATCATGGACGCCGGCCGCGCCGTCGCCACCGGCCCGATCGCCGAGCTGGTGCGCCAAACGGTGGGTGACCGGGCGGTGCTCCGGCTGCAGCTCGGCGGCCTTCCAACCAGCGGTCGAGGGGCGCTACCGGCCGGCCTCGAGGCGCGCGCCGACGGCGCCTTCTCGGCAGCTCTCGGCGACGTCGCCACCGAGCTCCCGGCTCTGCTCCACGAGCTCACCGCCGCCGGGGCCGAGGTCCTCAGTCTCGACCTCCGCCGACCGGGTCTGCAGGACGTTCTCCTCGAGCTCACCGGCCGCGAGCTGCGGGAATGATCACGGCCATCCTGCGGGTCAGCTGGTGGACCCTGGTGCGCGACCGCGTCGCCCTGGGGTTGACCTTCGTCCTGCCGATCGCCTTCTTCTCGATCTTCGCCGCGGTCTTCTCCGCCATGGACCCGGACAGCCAGCGACCGGTGGAGGTCACCGTGGTGGCCGGCGGCGAGGGGTTCGCCGCCGCCATCGCCAGCCGCCTCGCCGAGCAGCCTCGGCTGCAAACCACGCGATGGCCGGAGACGCGGCTCGCCAGGGCCCTCGACGCCGTGCGCCGAGGCCGGACGTCGGCGGTGGTGGTCCTGCCCGCTTCGCTCACCCCGTTCGGCACCGCGGCGAGCATCGAGATCCACGCCGACCGCTCCGACCCGCTCGCCAGCGGCGTCGTCCAGGGCCTGGTCCAGGCGGCCGCCGCCGCCGTCGCCACCGAGGGCTTCGGGGTGACCGGCGAGGTCGTCCCGCTGCGCGTCGTCGACGCCCTCGGCCGGACCGGCAAGCGTCCATCGATCGCCTTCTTCGCCGCCGGCCTGGGAGTCATGTTCCTGATGCTCGCCGCCGCCGGCCGTAGCTCGATCCTCCTCGACGAGCGCGACAGCGGCGTCCTCAGTCGGCTGATGGCGGCGCGCATCGGCCTGGTCCGCCTGCTCGCCGGCCACTGGATCTTCCTGACCGCCTTGGGAGCCGCCCAGGTGGCTCTGATGTTCCTCTGGGCCGCCCTCTTCTTCGGCCTCGATCTGTTCACGCCCCGCGCCGTGGGCGGCTTCGCGGTCACCACCGTGGCGGCCGCCGCGGCGGCCGCCGCCTTCGGTCTGCTGCTCTGCTCGTTGTGCCGGACTCGCGCCCAACTGAGCGGCATCACGGTGGTCGTGATCCTCACCCTCTGCGCCCTCGGTGGGAACCTCTTCCCCGCCTTCCTGATGCCCGAGCCGCTCCAGGCGGTCGGTCGTCTGACCTTCAACCACTGGGCACTGACCGCCTACCAGAAGATCTTCTGGTACGAGCGACCGCTGCTCGAGCTGTGGCCGCAGCTCGCCGGCCTCACCGCTGCGGCGACGGCTTTCTTCGCCGCCGCGGCGTTGATCGCCCATCGCTGGCTGCGGCGCGGAGGGCTGCAGACGTGAACCTCGGGCTTCTCGCCACCTTCGCCGGCAGCCTCGCCTTGGCCTTGGGCTGCGCCACCGCACCGGTGCCGGAGCCAGCCGCCGGCGCCGCCACCGACTCCACGCTGGAGCTGCACCTGCGCTTCGCCGGCTGGCAGCAAGAGCGCGGGCGGCTGGTGGTGGCGATCTACGCCGATGCGGCCAGCTTCGAAGGCTCCGGGCCGCCGCACCGCGCCTTCCGCAGGGAGGTCGAGGGACCGACCGCCGAGTGGAGCGTGGAGCTCCCTCCGGGCGCCTATGGGATCAAGGTCTACCTCGACGTCGACCGCGATGACGAGCTCGATCGCGGCGCCTTCGGCATCCCCAGCGAGCCCTACGGCTTCTCGAACGATGCTCGCGGCAGCTTCGGACCGCCGTCCTGGTCCGCGGCGCGTTTCGACCTCACCGGCGACGCCACCATGGCCCTTGAGCTGCGCTGAGGTCGCGGCCCGGGCAGGACGGCTGCGAACCGCCTACTGCTGGTCGAACTCGACCACCTTGCGGGCGACGTTCTGGCCGCACAGGGTCACCATCGGCATGCCGCCGCCGGGGTTCACCGAGCCGCCGACGAAGAACAGGTTCTCGTAGCGCTCGCTCTGTTTCGGCGCCTTGAAGCCGAGGTTCTTGAAGCGGTCGGCGACCACCCCATAGATGGAGCCTCGATTCGAGCGATAGCGCTCTTCGATGTCGAGGGGAGTCAAGACGTGCTCGACGACGACGTGACGGCGCAGGTCCTCGAGCCCCATGCGCTCGAGCTTTTCGAGAATGACGTCCTTATAGGCCAGGTAGTCGTCTCGCGACAGGGAGCGCTCGGCGTCGAGGTGCGGAATGTGCGGCAGGATCTTGAGGCTGTCACAGCCCGGCGGCGCCACCGAATCGTCGCTGCGCGCCGCGGCGACCAGATAGATGGTCGGATCGGCGGGTAGCTGCTTTTTCCGGAAGACGGTCTTGAAATGCTTGGCCTGGTCGCGGGAGAAGAAGAAGTTGTGGTGGGCAAGCTGCGAGTAGCGCCGGTCGAGGCCGAGATCGATCACCAGGCCGGAGCACGACGGCTCTAGGCGACGCAGGCCACGCAGGAACTCCGGCCCCTCCCCCAGCAGGTGGCGATAGGTCGGCACCACCTCCAGATTGGAGACCACGATGTCCGCCGCCAGGCGCTCACCGCTGCGCGTCAGGGCGCCGGTCACCCGCCCGCCGGCCTTCTCGAGGCGCTCGACATCGACTCCCAGGCGAACCTCGACCCCGAGCTCGTCGAGCAATCGGCCGAGACCGCGGGCGATGTTGTACATGCCGCCCTCGGCATACCAGAGGTCGTAGCGGAACTGGATGGTCGGCATCGCGTTCATGAATGCCGGCGCGCGCAATGCCGAGGAGCCGACATACTTGATGAAGAAATCCATGATGTCCCGCATCTTGCGGGTCCGGAGGTGGCGCCGCACGCCCTGATGCATGCTGCGCAGCAGGTCGAAGCCCGGAAACCTCAGCAGACCGTAGAACTCGCGAAAGTCCGCCGCCGAGTCGAGCCCCTGCTCGAAATAACCTTCGGCGGTGAGGTCGTAGAGGCCCGCCGAATAGTCGAGAAAACGCCAGAAGGTCTCGGCCGGCTCACCGACCTTGCGCAGCTCCGCCTCCATCGCCTGGCGCTCCGGGTGCAGGTCGACGGTGACGCCATCCTCGAAGAAGCAGCGCCAGTGGGGCCGCACCGGGACGATCGGGATGTAGTCCGCCATCCGCTTTCCGGAGCGCTCGAAAAGGCGCTCGAAGAACTGCGGCAAGGTCAGGATCGAGGGCCCGAGGTCGAAGACGTAGCCATCGGTACGCAGCTCACTGAGCTTGCCGCCGAGCCAGTCGTTCTTGTCGACCAGGGTGACGCCATAGCCCTCCTGGGCGAGCGAGACGGCAGCGGAGATTCCGCCCAGGCCGGCACCGACGACGAGAACCCGAGAGGCGGACAGGGGAGCGCTCATGCCCTGAATATTCGCACGCCAGCGCGGATGGATGCGGCCCACGGCTCGATCTCGAAACCAGCGCGCCACCGCGGGGCCGGCAAGACCAACGACCCCGCGGCGATGCTCCGGGCGATCACTCCAGACGCGACTTCTTGTCCGCCTTGGCCGCCTTGATGCGATGGGCGAGCCACTTCTGCTTCTCGGCGAGGGCCCCCTTGCCGGCCTCACGCAGGCGTTGGAACTCTTCCTCCCGCTGCAGCTTGTCGAGGCTGGCGAGGCGCGCTTCGTCGAGGTCGCCGTGCTCGACGGCGGCGGCCACGGCACAGCCCGGCTCGCCGTCGTGGCGGCAATCGCGAAAGCGGCACTGGCGCGCCAGGGCGTCGATGTCTTCGAAGGTGCCGGCCGACCCGAGCTGCCCCGCCACCAGTCCGAGCTCTCGCATGCCGGGAGTGTCGAGCATCCAGCCGCCGAGGCGGCTCGGCAGCAGGCTGCGACCGGTGGTGGTGTGGCGGCCGCGATCGTCCTGCTGGCGGATTTCCCGCACCGCCTGCTGGACCTCCGAGAAGTGGTTGATCAGGGTCGACTTGCCAACCCCCGAGGAACCCAGCAGGGCCACCGTTTGGCCGGCCTCGAGGTCTCCCTCGAGATCCGTAAGGCCCTGCCCTCGAAGGCTGCTGACGACGTGGATCGGAACCCCGTCGAAGCGCGCCGCCAAGCGTTCCCGGTGAGCCTCGGGATGGCCCACCAGATCCGCTTTCGACAGCACGATCGCCGGCCGGCAACGGCCTTCGGCGACCACCTCGAGGTAACGCTCGAGGCGACGCTCGCTGAGGTCGCGATTGAGGGACGACACCACCCAGACGGTGTCGACGTTGGCCGCCACCACCTGGACGTCGCTGCGCCGGCCGGCCGCCCGGCGCAGCAGCCGGCTGCGGCGCGGCAACAGGCCATGGATGATGGCGCGGTCTTCGTCGAAGCCCTCGAAGGCCACCCAGTCGCCCACCGCCGGCAGGTCTTCGGGCCCTTCGGCGAGGTAGCGCAGACGGCCGGCGAGCTCCGCCGTGCGCTCACCACGACCACTCCACAGCCGGTAGACCTCGCGGTTCTCGGTGAGGACCCGACCGGCCTCGAGACCGCGGTCAAGATAGTTTTCGAAATGTTCCTGAAAAGTCTGGTTCCAACCCAAGTCGCTTGCCAACACGCTCCGATCTCCTGCAGCCAACCCGGAACCTGGCTCTTGGCCTCGATTCCAGGCGCGTTGCGCACAATCCTTCTGTTCTCGACGGTCGAGAGACGAGCTCGGAAGCGATCACCGGCGGTGATCGCAGGAGCCTCCGGCGGAGCGCTGACCCGCAGGGTCAGGTTCGGCGCCGGGGCTCAGCGGCAGGCAAGATCTTGCGTGGCGAACATAAAGCTCCAAAACTCTAGCACGCCACCCCCCTTGCGGAGGACGACGGGCCGCTCTACTATCCCGGGACGGACAGCGTCCCCTGGCCGGCAATGCCCCCTCTCGAGGCGGCCCCAGCGCGCCGCCCTCACGACCCACGAGCCGACTCGATGAGCGCAGAAACTCACCAGGACATCCACCGTCTCGATCTCGATGGCCGCGAGATCGTGCTCGTCGGCACCGCCCATATCTCGCAGGAGTCGGCGGACCTGGTGCGCCTGGTGATCCGCGACGAGCAGCCGGACCGCGTGTGCGTCGAGCTCGACGAGCGGCGCTACCAGGCCCTCTCCCAGGAGAGCCGCTGGGAAAGCCTCGACATCAAGCAGGTGATCCGCAACAAACAGCTCAGCACGCTGCTGGTCAACCTGCTCCTCGGCGCCTACCAGAAGAAGCTCGGCGGCCAGCTCGGCGTGACGCCGGGCACCGAGCTCCTCGAGGCCACCAAGGCCGCCGACGAGGACGGTATTCCGATCTCGCTCTGCGACCGCGACATCCGCATCACCCTGCGGCGGGCCTGGCGCCGGATCGGCTTCTTCAAGAAGTTCTGGCTGATGGCGTCGGTGATGGCCGGCATCATGGAGGACTCGGAGATTTCCGAGGAGCAGCTACGCGAGATCCGCCAGAAGGATGTCCTCAACGAGATGATGAACGAGCTCGGCGAGGCCATGCCGGCCCTCAAGGAGGTCCTGATCGACGAGCGCGACGCCTACCTGGCGGAGAAGATTCGCCAGGCCGATGGCGACCGCGTGGTGGCGGTGGTCGGCGCCGGCCACGTCGCCGGCATCGTCGACATCCTGAACCGCGGCGAGACCACCGAGCTGGCCCCGATCGAGGAGATCCCACCGGTGTCGCCGATCTGGAAGTGGGTCGGCTGGGCGATTCCGGTGCTGATCGTCGGCGCCATCGTCTACATCGGCTGGGACCAGGGCGGTGCCGCCGCTGGCGACAACATCGTCTATTGGGTGCTCGCCAACGGCATTCCGTGCGCCATCGGCGCCGCCATCGCCCTGGCTCACCCACTGGCGATCCTCGCCGCCTTCGTCTCGGCCCCCATCACCAGCCTGTCGCCACTCATCGGCGCCGCCTATGTGGTGGCCTTCGTCCAGGCCTACTTTCGGCCGCCCCTGGTGCGGGAATTCAAGTCCGTGGGTGACGACTTCACTCGCGTCGGACGCTGGTGGGGCAACAAATTACTGCGCATCCTGCTGACCTTTCTGCTTTCCGGTATGGGAAGCTTCCTCGGCACCCTGGTCGGCGGTAAGGAGATCCTCTCCAATCTCTTCCGCTGACTAGCATCGAGATTGCCGATCTCGACAGGATGAGAGAAGTTTCGCGGTCGGACCGTCGCTAGCATCGGCGGGCATGAGCGCCGCTGCAGATTCCAGAGTCACCCCGTCGCGAGGTTCGCAGGGCCGGGCCGCCCCCGCCGGCGGCAACTCTCGAATCGTCCTCCTCTGCGTCATGATCGCGGCCTTTGCGCCGCTCGGAGTCTTGTTCTTCCAGGCTCCGCCGGTGAACGCACCGACCGCCGGTGAGCCGGGTCATCTCGAGAAGGCCTTCACCCGCTGGCAAGCCGAACAGGTTCAGGCCGAGCGCTGGCAGCTGCGCCTGGGAGAGATCGAGGGCATCTCGCAGCAGCCCTCGGCGCTGCGCGGCAACGTCACCATCGACCACCGGACGGGGCGCCTCGATGTCGACCTCTCGGAGTCGATGGCGGCGGCCGGGACCGGCTCGCCGGGGGACGTCTGGCTGGTCGACAACCACGACGGACGCCACGGCACCCTCGCCGCCGAGCCCGAGGATCGTCTGCTGCGACTCGGACGGCTGCGCCCCGACGGCAGACTTTCGGCAGACCTCGGCAGCGCCTTTTTCGACCACTTCGAGATCGATCTGGTGGCGGTGACCGACCCCGATCGCTCCCCGGTCGAAGGCACCCGCATTGCCGCCGCACCGAGTCTTTTCCAGCGCCTCGAGCGCAGCCGCCGCGGCGGACCGTCGGTTTCCGCGCTACGCCCGGCCGGGCTGACCTCCTGGGGACCGCGGCCGGCCTTCGCCACCGTCGCCAAGGACCCGGCCGTCGATCTCATCGCCCGCGGCGAAGAGGTCTTCTTCGAGGAAACCTTCGCCGGCAACGGCCGCACCTGCGGCACCTGCCACCCGGCGGAGAACAACTACACCCTCGATCCCTACTTCATCAGCACCCTGCCGGACGACGATCCGCTGTTCGCCGCCGAGCACATCGCCGAGCTGGCGGAGAACTTCGAGAAGCCGAAGCTGATGCGCGAGCTGGCGCTGATCCTGCAGAATCCGGACGGCCGCCGCGACCTGGCGAATCGCTACACGCTGCGCAGCGTGCCCCACCTCCTCGGCCTCAGCCGATCGATCGATCCGGGCGACGATTGCACCAACAAGGACCACGCCCTCGGCTGGGGCTGTGACGGCTCGCCGGGCGATGGCTCGCTGCGCCTGTTCGCCGTCGGCGCCGTCATCCAGCACTACCCGAAGACCCTGCGGCGCATCGCCCCCAACGACTTCCGCCTGCCCAACGACGTCGAGCTCGACGCCATGGCGGCATTCCTGCTCAGCCTGGGTCGCAGCGAGGACCCGGACCTTTCGAAGCTCACCTTCAGCAGCCCCCTGGTGGCCCACGGCAAGCAGCTCTATCTGAAGGCCGACACGGCCTGCAACGACTGCCACCTCAATGGCGGCGCCAACGCCCTCTTCAGTGGCTTCAACGAGAACCACGACACCGGCGTCGAGAAGCTGGCTTCGGAGCCGGCGGACATCGTCGATGGTGACAACAACCCACCGGACGGCGGCTTCGGCAAAGAGACTACCTTCCTGTGCGTCGACAGCGGCATCGGCAACTGCGAGTTCAACACCACCTCGCTAGTCGAGTCGGCGGACACCGCTCCCTACTTCCACAACAACGCCGTCCAGACCCTCGAAGGGGCGGTCGACTTCTATGCCACCGACGCGTTCTTCCTCGCCAGCGGCCTGAAGATCACCCTCGACACTTCCGAGGTCGAGGCCATCGCCGCTTTCCTGCGGGTCCTCAACGCCCTCGACAACATCCGCTCCTTCACCCAGCAGAGCGCCGCGGCGATCGGCCAGGGAGATCCGCAGCGCAGCCGCCGGGGACTGGAGATCGCCCTCTCCGATGTCGAGGACGCCATCCAGGTGTTGCGCGAGCGCAATCTCCACCTCGACGCGATCAAGAAGCTGCGCGAGACCCAGGAGGCCTATCGCCAGGCGGTCGACGCCACCGGCACCGACCGCCGCCGGCTGGTCGAGCAGGGCACGACCGCCGCCCTCGCCGCTCGCGACCTGATGGCGGAGGGCAAGTTCTGGTCCTGATCCGAACCGAGGCGCTACAACCTGGTACCCTTGGGACCTTCCCCCGGCTCGCCGAGGGGTTTTGCGTTCCTTTGCAGGCCTTGGAGGAGTCCCCATGAGCACTGACACTCGCCTACTTTTGGCCGGTGGCACTGCGGTATTCCGCGAATGCCTGGTGTCACTCCTCGCCGACGAGAAGCGCTACCGCGAAGTCGACCAGGTGGCCGATTTGGCGGCTGCTCGCCAACGCATCGAAGATGAAGCTTGCCCTGACCTGCTGCTCGCAGATCTGGGACAAGCCCAGGACGAGACCTTCGATGAGCTGGTCCTCCTCACCCAGGACCATCCCACCCTGACCGTCCTGGCCATCGGCCTCCCCGAGTCGGAAGACTTCATCCTGCGCTGTGTCGATGCCGGAACCCACGGGTGGGTGCTCAAGGACGCCTCCTTCGCCGAGCTGATCAAGGCGATCGACATGGCGCTCCGCGGCGAGACCTTCTGCTCGCCCTATGTCGCCAACATCATGTTCGGTCAGCTCGCCGATCTGGTGCGGGAGCAGCGCCGCAAAGAGCGCCTCGAAGCGCTCACCCTGACGCCACGTGAGATGGAGGTGCTGGAGCTCATCGCCGATGGCCTGAGCAACAAGGAGATCGCGGCTCGCCTCTACCTCTCGCCCTTCACCATCAAGAACCACGTCCACCGCGTGCTCGAGAAGCTCGAGGCCACGGACCGCGCCGAGGCGGTGAGAAAGGCGCAGCTCAAGCGCTGGCTGCGTCCGCGATTGCGCCGCACGGCCTTACGGATTTAGGGACCGTCCCTACGACTGGCGTCAGGAAGCCGGAGGCCGGCGCCGCGGCCGCAGCCGAGCGACGCCCTTGAGCAGGCCGTTCTCGAAGGCCACCCGAACCGCTTCGCGCCGGCTACGCGCGCCGAGCTTGTCGAGGATCCGGTGCACATGGTTCTTGACCGTGGCCAGGGCGATGCCGAGCTCGAGGGCGATTTCCTGATTGCCGAGCCCATCGGCGACCTGCTCGAGAATCTCGTTTTCCCGCTTGGTCAGCGCTACCGTCGGCGCCCGCAGCCGCGGCGCCGAGCGGCTCAGCTCGACGATCCGCAGTCGCACCATGTCGGCGACGCGGGACGAGCAGGGAGGGCGACCCCGGTAGACGTCGACGGCGGTGCGAATCAGCTCGGCGAGGGAGGCATCCTGCAGCAGATAGCCATTGGCACCGGCCTCGATGAAGCGCACCACGTCGGCACCGCCCTCGAGCCCGAGGGGTAACAGGCGCAATCCCGGGAACCGCCGGCGCAGGTTTCGCGTCACCTCGAGGGCCGCCTCCTGCTCGATACTGGCATCCACCAACACCAGATCGACGCCATCGCGCCGCAGTCGTTCGTTGGCGACCTGAGAACGGGACAGGGAGCCGATCAGCTCGACCTCCGCATGGGCTTCGAGAGAGCGCGAAAGGGCCTCTCGATGAAGAGGATTCTCGTGAACCAGGAAGAGCCGTACGGGATTCATCAGGAAACCTTCCCGCAAGAGCAATTCTCGGACCGGAGATCCCCCCGTCGACACACCCTCTCAGTGCTCTCGGAGACGCCGAGATTCGGCACTTCTGAAACGGCGTCGAAGGTCTCTTGGCTAGTCATCGGTTCCCTGTTTTCTACCGTGTCCCCCCGTCTCTAGCAATAGAACCTTTGGACTAAAAAAGATTCATGTTCGAGAGTATCGTAGGGAATGATGCAAGCCTTCGAATCGGGACCTAACTTGCTCAAAAAAAACGACTAGTTGAACTCGTTAAATCTACGAAAATACCAAAGCCTGGAATCAAATGGGTTCTGATGCGGCTCTAGGCCGAGACGTCAAGATTCATGCCCGCCATCGGTTGAACCGATTTTGAGCCGCTCGATCTATAGGCGGGAAGGCCCCGACTCGATACCCTCCTTATCGGTGGCAAAACTCACAGTCATTCGTGGTGCCGATAGGACCGCGGAATCGCTCGGTTCGATCCCAATGTGGAGCGAACCCACAGACTTCGCGATGCGGAACTCGCGGAGCAACGATTCTCCCCTGGTTCGGCACTCATCGATAGCGGAGCCTTCGCGGCTCCATTGACGTACTGAATTCTATTGACTCGAGAAGGGTGCCCCCCAGCGGCATACTTCTTCACCGCGCACGAGGACCTAACATCGATGTCGAACTCCTGGCCGATCATCATCTAGGCATCATGGATCGCGACTCATCTGGCACCCATAACGACGGAATCGAGCACTCCTCGAGCGCTTGGCGAGGGGACACCGAGGACTCCTATCGCCGCGCCACGGAGCGCGTCATCGAAACGATGCACGAGCGGCTCTACGAGAGCTTCTCCCTCGATGAGATGGCCGAAGTGGGCATCATGAGTTCCTATCACTTCGTGCGCGTCTTCCGACAGCTCACCGGCATACCGCCGGCGCAGTTCTTCTGGGCGCTCCGCTTGCAGGAGGCCAAACGCCTCCTCCTCACCACCCAGCAGAGCGTCACCGACATCTGTTTCGAAGTCGGCTACAACAGCCTCGGTACCTTCACCCGGCGCTTCACGGAGCTCGTCGGAGTGCCCCCTCGGCGCTTCCGCTCGCTCGCCGAAGGTGCCGGAGCCGAGATGGCGAACCAGCTGCGCAACTATCTGATGGAGCAACTCGAGCCGGCCGATGATTCCGCCGTGCACGGCTTCTTCGACGTCCCCGACGACTTCTCCGGAGTCGCCTTCGTCGGCCTTTTCCCAAAGCCGATTCCCCAAGGCAGCCCGTTGGCCTGCAGCATTTCCCAGACGGCGCTCGGCTTCGGCATCACCCAGAGGCTCGAAGACGGTCAATACTTCGTCTGCTCGGCGGCGTTCGATCTCGGCGCCAGCCAGGAGAGCTTCCTCCTCGGGCAGGACGCCCTGCGGGCCGAGAACATCAAGTGTGGGCTGAAGGTCGAGAACGGCAGCGTCTCGCAGCCGGTGAAGCTCCAGATGCGCCGTTCGCTGGTGACGGATCCCCCGATCCTGATGGCCTTCCCGCCACTGGTCGCCGACTACCTGCAGGCCAGCGGGGCGGCGTGAGCGGCGATTCCGCCGCCTTTCGCGCCTCCCCCAGTCCGCAGGAGGTCGCCCAACGCAATCGGGAGCTTTACGACGGCGCCGCCGATCCGGTCTGGCAACTCGCCGTCTATGGACCGGTTCACGGCGGCTGGGAGTTCACCAATATGGGTGGCCGGCGAGTTCTCGACGCCATCGGCCGCGCCGGCGCTCTGGCGCCCGATGATCGCGTCCTCGAGCTGTGCTCCGGCCTCGGCGACACCTGCCGCTACCTCGCCACCCACTACCCCTGCCAGGTCACCGGGGTCGAGATGAACCCTCAGCAGGTGGCCAAGGCCGAGGCCCACCGCCAGCGCCTCGACCCACAGCTCGCCGGCCGCCTGAGCTTCGTCGAGGCGGACATCACGGTCTGGTCTCCGGAAAAGACCTTCGATCTGGTCTACGCCCTCGATTCCCTCATCCTGGTCGACGACCTCGGCGCCGTGTTGGCCGGTGCCCGGCGTCTCTTGACGACCGGCCGTTCATTCGTTCTGGTCGAGATTCTCGCCGGGCCACGGGTCACCGACGAGCTGCGCGAGAAGATCTGGCGCGAGGACGCCATGATCAACCTCCTGACACCCGCCGAGTACGACGACGCGCTGCGCCTCGCCGGCTTCCGTCAGGTCGCCCGCCGAGACCGCACGGACCTCGCCGTCACCTGCTGGCAGACCATCGCCGAGGCCCTCGCAGAGCACGCCGAAGAGATCGTCAGTCAGCAGGGCGAGGGTGCCCTGCAGGGCTGGACCGAGACGGCCCGCTTCTATTCGCGAGCCTTTGCCGATGGCTCGCTGATCTACCAGCAAGCCGAAGCCCGCTGAAAAGTCGCGACGCGCCTTGTTCAGGGCGTTAGCTGTCTCAGGGGGGCTAGCTGTCTCAGGGGGGCTAAAGGCGCCCCCCTCGGCCGCACGCACATGTCGTGCGGCCTCACCCCCGTCCTCGGCGGCTTTGCCGCCGCCTCGCGCTGATCGCGCTCGGAGGCCGTCTGCTGCTATAGCAGACGGCTCGCTCGTTTCCATTGCCATGCCGACGGCTAAAGGCGCCTCCCTCGGGCCTGCGCGGCCCGCCAGCACGCACATGTCGTGCGGTGCGGCCGGCCAGGCACCCCAATCCAGGGCGGCCCCGTCCTCGGCGGCTTTGCCGCCGCCTCGCCCCATGGGCTCGGACACCGTCTGCTGAAGTAGCAGACGGCGTTCTCTCGCGGAAACTATCTGTCCGAAATGCGCGGTTTGGATGTCCCCTTGGGGACTCGCGGCCCCGCTGCACTCCTGTCGGCGGCTCTGCCGCCGCCCTGTCGGGAGCGCCCGGCCGGTTGGGCTCGGGGTCCCTCGGGGGCGAAGGATGCCGCAAGTCGAGAGTCTTGCAGCAACCTGCTCGCGGGTTCGGGGATCGCTACCGGAGCCGGTGTTCGGGGAGCGGCGCGCCGGCGGGCCGCCAGCGCCACCCGGCCGCGGCGCTTTTTGGCCCAGATGACGAAGCCCGTCGCCACCATGGCGCAAATCACCAGGCCGGCGGCGAAGATCAGCAGCCGGCCGGGCCAACCGAAGGCCTGGCCCGAGTGCAACGGATACTGCCAGGCGAGCAGGGTATCGCCCAGGGTGCCGTCGCGGGCGTGGCGATCGGAGACCACGGCGCCGTCCTCCATGCTGACATATAGGAAGCGACCGCCGTGGATCGAGATGTCGCGGCGATCGAACAGGCGCACCAGATAGAGCCCCGACTGGGGCATGATCGAGACCCGGTCGGCCTCCGCTCCGCCGGTCTCACGCCGGGCCACCGCCAGCGCCTGGTCGACATCCACCGGCGCCTCTAAGAGCGGCTCTTCGAGGCGCGGTGCCGTTTGGTGAGGGCGCGGCGTCAGGGGCGAGAACCAGCTAACCGCGGCGCGAAACTCGCTGTTCCAGTTGAAGTAGACACCGGAGACCGCCAGGGCGAGGGTGACCGGCGCCAGCCAAAGGCCGCCGGCGCGGTGCAGGCGATAGACCAGCGAGTAGCCGCGAGCACCGCCCTTGACCACCCAGCTCTGCCACCACCGACGTGGATTCGGAAAGGAGATCCAGGCGGCCGCGAAGTGATCCCAGATCCACAGAAAGGCCACCAGACCGAGCACGAAGGCGCCGAGATTGCCGAGCTTGAGATCGCGATGGAGCTGATAGACGAGCTGGGCGAAATGCAGGCGGTCGAGCTTGAAGGCCCCGAAGACCCGCGTCGCCAAGACCTCACCGTTGTAGGGGTCGACGAAGACGTGGAGCTTGCGCGGAATCTCGACGTCGCTTCCGGGTCGCGCCGCCAGGTAGGCGAAGAAGGGCTCGCCGGGGCGGTTCGGCAGATTGGCGAAGGAGGCGTAGCTGCCGGGGATGCTGGCCTCGGCGGCCTCCACGAGGCGCTGAACGGGCAGCCTCTCGCCCGCCACCGGCCGATACCAGAGATCGCGATTGAGGGCGCGATCGATCTCCTGGTAGAAGACGACAAAGCAACCGGTTGCGGCGAGGAAGAACAGCCACAGGCCGGCCAGCAGGCCGAACCAGCGATGAGCCCAGACCAACAGGCTGCGGAGCTTTGTCCAGACTCGTTTCGTCACGCGACGCTCTCCGCTTTCAGAACCACCCGGATGCCATCGATCACCACCCCTGCGTCAGCGACCGCGGCCACCGATCACCGACGCCGGCCGTGGGCTGGCTCGCCGCGGCCGGCTACCGCTCGCCGGCGGCCGGTCACGGCTTCAGCCCGAGCTCGAGCCAGGCCGGCCCGCGCCGGCCGGATCGGGCCGGTCCCGGTGATTGTAGCCGGCGCCGGCGGCTACGCCGTGGGAGAGGCCGAGGCCGCCGGAACCGTTGCCGGGACTTTCTGACCTTTCTTGAGATCGCGCAAATTCATGAACGGCTTCTCCACCGTCACGTACATCAGGAAGGCGGCGAAAAAGGCCAGAATCGGCAGCACGATGTAGTAGACCAACATCGGAATCCGATCGAGCCCTCCCGGTGCCAGCACGCCGAACACCATCACGAAGACGATCGGGTGCAGCAGATAGGCCGAGTAGGCGAGCTGAGCCGTCGAGTACCAGATGCGCCAGGAAAGAAACCAGATCACCGACCGATTGATCGGGTTGTCGGTACGGTAGCGCGTGTAGAGCAGCAGGTAGGCGACCCCCGCGCTCAGCAGATAGCGATAGCTGGTGAGGAAGAGGAAGCTGGCGGTGCTGCTCTCCCAGCGCGGTCCGGCGGAGTGGACGGTGCTGGCGGTCACCCAGGCGATGATCGCCAACGAAGCGAAGAAGCCCACGGTGGCGAGGGTCGGGCGCCCCTCGAAGAACTCCCGCACCCGGTAGTTGAGGTAGAGGTAGGCGGCGATGACGCCGCAGAGCAAGGCGCCGTGACGGGCGTAGGGTTTGATGTAGAGCTGCTCGGCCCAGGTCAGGAAGCGTTCGTCTTCGACCCCCAACGACCAGGGCACCGGTGCCCAGACGTCGAAGTAGGCGATCAAGGCGCCGCGAATGACGAAGGCCAGCGCCAACAGGGCGAAGAGCAGCGGTAGGCGCCAGCGCTTGGCCAAGGGGTAGAAGATCAGAATCAAGAACACCGGAAAGGTGAAATAGAACTGCTCCTCGATGGCCAGCGACCAGCTCCAGTGCATGGCCTGGTCTTCGCCGGGGAAGAAGTTGTTGATGTAGAGGATGTTGGTCCAGATCATGTGGCAGTTGACCTTGACCACCACGCAGTACACCCCGAGGGCGACGAAATAGGCCGGCATCAGGCGCAAGAAGCGGCGGATATAGAAGCGCTTGATGTCGAGGCGGCCGGTGTTCTGCCGTTCCTTCATCAGCAGGATCCCGATCAGGAAGCCGCTGATGACGAAGAAGAAGTCGACGCCGTAAGGCCCGCCCAGGATCCACAGCGGAGCGCCCTCCAGGAGCTCGACGAAGGTCGCCTCCTCCATGAACACCATCTGAAACCAGACGCAGTGCATCAGGATGATCCAAAGCACGGCGAGGGCGCGCAGCCCGTCGACCGCCCGCAGGTGCCCCGGCGGCGGTGAGAAGAGCTGCCGCACGGTCTTGCGCGGCGACATCAGCTCCCAGGCCCGCTGCATGGTCTCACTCATGGCTCAATCTCCTTGCCCCGCCCGGCGGCCGAGGCTCAAAACTCCAGCGGCAGCGCGGTCAGGCCGCGAAAGCCGAAATTGGTCGACCAGACGAGATCTTCCGTCGCCAGCCGGAGCGCCGGCAGGCGGGTGAAGAGTCGCCGGAACACGATGTCCGCCTCCATCCGCGCCAGGTGACTCCCGAGGCAGAGATGGGGCCCGTATCCGAAGGAAACGTGGCGGTTGGGGCTGCGCGTCAGATCGAGACGATCGGGCTCGGCGAACTCGTCGGGATCGCGATTGGCGGCTCCCAGCAAGAAAATCAAGAGCTCGCCGGGAGCGATCGTCTCGCCGTGCAGAGAGATCTCTTCGGCCACCAGCCGGCTGCCGATCTGCACCGGACTGTCGAAGCGCAGCAGCTCGTCGATGGCCGTGCGGCCGAGGTCCGACCGCTCGAGATAGCGCTGTCGCGCCGCCGGCTCGCGCAGCAGCGCCAGCAAGCCGTTGCCGATCAGGTTGCGGGTCGTCTCGTGACCGGCGAAGAGCAGCATGGCGCACTGGGCCCAAACTTCCTCTTCGCTCAACGCCTCTTCGGCCTCGAGGGCGAGAAGCTGGCTGATCAGATCCTCGCCGGGCTGACGCCGCCGCCGCGCCACCACCTCGCGGAAGTAGTCGGTCAGCTCGCGCAGCCCGGTCTGCGCCTTGAGGGCGATATCGAAGGTCGCGAGATCGCGGCCGAAGAACTCGGCGACGTCGTCGGACCAGATCATGAAGCGTTGCCGATCGGCGGCCGGGATCGCCATCATCTCGGCGATCACGATGGCCGGCAGCGGGTGTGCGAGGTCGGCGATGGCATCGCAACTTCCCTGCCCTTCGACCGTGTCGATCAATCCGTCCACCACCTGGGTGATGCGAGCGACGAGGTCGGCGATCACCGCCGGCCTAAAGCCCCGCGACATGGCGCGCCGGGGGCGGGTGTGCTCCGGCGGATCGAAGAACAGCATCCACTGCGAGAACAGGCGTCGGAAGTCCGTCAGCTCGGCCTGCTGCTCGGCGCTGAACTGGAAGACCAGGGCATCGCTGCGGCGGGCACTGAGGCGAGCATCGCGCAGCAGGGCGCTGATGTCGGCGTGACGGGTGAAGGTCCAGGCGCCGCCGAACATCTCCATGCGATGCATCGGTCCCTCCTGCCGCAGCGCCGCCAGGGCGGGATAGGGGTCGGCGAGGAAACCGTCTCCGAACAAACGACTCTCCAAGGACCGTTCAGGGTCCGACTGCGGCGCCCGAAGTGGAGCTCCGCTCCCTGTGTATAAGTCAAGGCTTCAGCAGGCCACTTATCCCAGATTGCGCACTGGCCCTTGGCCCGTCCGGCGGCCGCAATCTCGGAGAAGCCGATAAGACCTATCGGCGATAGGCTCGAAAGCCTCGGAAAATCTCGCTTTCTCAGTTGCGGGGAGAACTGCCTGCCGATGACCTCCAGCACCGTCGTTCATCACCGCCCGGTCACCTACCAAGACGTCTCGCCGCTCGACTGGTTCCAGCTCCGCTCGTTCCTCTGGGAGGGCCTGGCCGACTGGTCGACGGACCATCCGCAGCGCTGGTCGCAGATCGCCCAGCAGGTCAACCGTGCCTGTCCGGACAGCGCGCCGCGCTCGCCGGAGGTCTTTCACGGCATCTACCAGCGCCTCACCGAGGCGATGCCCGAGGTGCGCGAGGTCGCCACCAAGCCGGGGCTCGGCATTCGCCTCTGGACGCGCATTCTCTACAACTCGGCGCAGGCTCTCTTCGGCGCGCCGCCGGTGTTCATGAACCTCGGCTTCGTCGGCCTCGGCGACGGCGCCCCGGGGGCACCCGACCTGCAGCCCGAAGACGAGCCCTTTCGCCTCAACATTCAGCTCTACGAGTGCCTGATCGGCGGCTCCGACCTGACCGGCAAGGACGTCCTCGAAGTCGGCTGCGGCACCGGCGGCGGCTGCTCCTACATGCACCGCTACCGCGCCCCGGCGACGGTTACCGGCATCGACCTGGTGGACGACAACATTCGGGCTTGCGAAGCCTTGCACGGCAGCGAAGGGATGACTTTCCTGCAGGGCGATGCCCTCTCCCTCCCCGTGCCGTCAGACTCCTTCGATGCGCTGGTCAACCTCGAGTCCTCGGGCTGCTATCCCTCGATGGACAGCTTCCTGGCGGAGGTCCGCCGAGTGCTGCGCCCGGGCGGCGAGTTCCTGTTCGCCGACCTGCGGCCGACGGCCGAGGAATGGGGGCCGGACCGCACCCTCGACGGCCTGCGCCACCAGCTCGCCGATTCTGGCCTGGAGGTGCTGCAGGAGCGCAACATCACCGCCAATGTGCTGGCTTCCATCGATCTCCAGGAAGAGGCCCGTCAAGGCGCCCTCGAAGCCTTGGGCGTGGTCGGCGCCGACCGCCTGCACTTCGACGAGATCATGCTCTGCCACGGCTCCCACAACTATCGCAAGCTCAAGACCGGCGAGTTGCAGTATTGGAACTTCACCTGCCGCTCCCCCGCCTCGGAGGAAGTACCATGAGCACCGCTCCAGCCACCGAGAAGCTTCCGGACATCCTCGAGTACGCCGCCCGCATCAACCCGTACCCGGTCTACCACGCCCTGCGGCAGCAGGATCCGGTGCAGTTCCACGAAGGCTGGGGAGGTTGGCTGTTGACCAGCTATCGCGACATCGGCGCCTGCCTCAAGGACCCGCGCCTGTCGGCGAGCGGCACTCTCGGCAAGATCTTCGACACCCTGCCGGAAGAGAATCGCCAGGAGCTGACGCCGCTACGCGATCACCTCGAGCGCTGGATGGGAAACCTCGAGCCGCCGACCCACACGCGGGTGCGCTCGCCGATGCAGCGGGCCTTCACACCACGCCTGGTCGAAGAGATGCGACCGCTCATCCAACAGGCCACCGACGAGCTGCTCGACGAGGTCCAGGATCGCGGCGAGATGGATGTCGTGGGAGACCTCGCCTACCCGCTTCCGGCCACGGTCATCGCCAACATGCTGGGGGTCGCCTTCGAGGACCGCGATCGCTTCCGCCAGTGGTCCGAGCACATCACCGACTTCCTCGGCGCCGGCCTGTTCCAGATCGAGGCCATGCGCCTGGCCCAGCGCACCGTCCTCGAAATGACCGAGTACATGCGCGAAATGGTCGTCGACCAGCGCCGCAAAGGGCCCCAGGACAACCTCATCGGGCGCTTCGTCGAGGGCGAGCGGCAGGGCCACCCGATCGACCTCGAAGAGCTTCTGGCCAACTGCGTCCTGCTGCTCTACGCCGGTCACGAGACCACCACCATCCTGCTCGGCAACTCCCTCCACGCCCTGTTCGAGAACCCCGATCAGCTAGAGCGGATCCAACGCGACCCGGACCTCATCGACGGCTCGATCAACGAGTTCCTGCGCTATGACAGCCCGGTTCAGATGATCCAGCGCTCGGCCTTCGAGGATGTCGAGATCGGCGGCAAGTCGATCCGCAAGGGGGAAGTTTTGTGGCTGGTCCTCGGAGCGGCCAACCGCGATCCCGACCAGTTCGCCGATCCCGACCTCCTCGACGTCACGCGACGGGAGGACAACCGCCACTTCGCTTTCGGCCTCGGCACCCATTTCTGCCTCGGCGCCGCCCTCGCCATCACTGAGATCCAGATCAGCCTGCGCACCCTGCTGCGCCGCATGCCCAATCTCCGACCGCGGCCGCAGGCCGAGCTCGAGTGGGTCAACAACCCGATCACCCGAGCCCTCAAGGCCCTGCCGGTCGACTTCTAGCCATGCCCAACGGAACCATCGAAACCGACGCCTGGGTCCTCTATCCGGCCAACCAGAACGGCCACCACGGCCTGGTGCGCGAGCGCTTCGAGTTCTCGAACATCACCGAGGACGAGGTTCTCGTCGAGCCGCTCTTCGGCTGCTGGGAAGGCAACATGTCCCACGCCCTCGACCGCCGGCCGGTGGACATCTGCCGCCAGCGCGACGAACCCCGGGTGGTGATCGGTAACGCCGGCGTGGTGCGCGTGCTGCGTCCCGGATCGGCCATCGATGACCTCGCCGAGGGCGATATCTGCCTGGTGTTCTGCAACGGCATCTGGGACGAGCGCGGCTTCCCCAAGAAGATCTATGCCTACGACGCCCCGGGCAGCATCGGCCTGCTGGCGCGGCGTACCAAGCTCCATCGCCAACAGCTCATCCGGCTACCGGACGACACCCGCTTCACCTATCCGCAGTGGGCCGCCTTTTCGCTGCGCTACATCACCGCCTGGGCCAACTGGCGAGCCGCCTACGGCTGCTGGCGGCTCCACCTCACGGCCGACGAGCAGGACCTGCGACCGATCGTCTGGGGCTGGGGTGGCGGCGTCACCTATGCCGAGCTAACCCTGGCTGCCCTACAGGGCGCCGACACGGCGATGATGTCCTCCGACGACCAACGCCTCGAGCTGATCCGCGAATCGGGCATCGAACCGATCGATCGCCGGCAGTTCCCGAATCTGGCCTACGACCCGAAACGGTATCGCAGCGACGAGGCCTACCGCGCGGCCTACATCGACTCCGAGAACGCCTTCCTCGAGCTGGTGGCTCGCAAGACCGGCGGCCGCGGGGTGTCGATCCTGGTCGACTTCATCGGCCTACCGGTCTTCCGCGCCACCCTCAAGTCCCTCGGCCGCTCCGGGGTGGTCACCACCGCCGGCTGGAAAGAGGGCATGAACCTCTCGACCGTCCGCGCCCTCGAGTGCATGAGCTGGCACACCCACGTCCACACCCACTACGCGCGCTACCCGGAAGCCCTCGAGGCCGTCGACTACGCCGAGCGCGCCGGCTGGATGGCACCGGTCAACGGCCACGCCACGGACTGGGACGAGCTCCCCAGCCTGGCCGAGGACCACGCCGCCGGACGCCTGACCTCGTACTTCCCGATCTTTCGCGTCAATCCCGTCTGAGGGGTTCGCCGGCAGCCAAGGCGGCGCCGACGGCGGCCTCGCGAGGGGTCCCCTCAGCAAGGCACCGGCGCCGGTCGCGGCGCATCGCGCAGGCGATCGAGGGTGCCGCGCAGCTCGGCGACCGTCGCCACCGACAGGGCATCACCCCGGCGCAGCGCCTGGATGACCAGCCGGGCCTCGGGCGGCACATCACCAGCCAGCAGGCTGTGCAAGCAACGCTCGGCAGCCTGCTGCCCGCGGCCGCGGGCGCCACGCCGCAGATAGTGCTCGGCCAGGTCGAGGGATGACCGAGCGGCCTCGAAATCCTCGCCGCGGCCGCGCAAGGCTCCCCAGGAGGCGAGCAGCATACGCTCGGCCTCCGCGGTGCGGCCGCGTCGGCTGGCGAGACGGCCGGCGAACCGGCAGGCGTGGCCATGGAGCCGTGGGAAGGGCCGGCAGGCCCCCAGTGCCACCGGCAGGGCGGCCCTCAGCGCCTCCCAGCGCTCGAGGGCGAAGAGTGCCTCGAGGCGAGCGATCTCGCAACGGGCGAGGATCCGAGCCGGCAGCTCGCCGGCGAAACGCCGGCAGCGCTGCAGTCCTTCGAGGGCCCCCAGCGGGTCCCCCTGGAGCAACCGCGACAGAACGAACTCGAGGAGCGCCTCGACGGCACGGCTCACCGTGCGCTGGGTGAGAAAGAGCCGCCAGGCGCGCAGCAGCAGCCGATCGGCGCGATGGAAGCGGCGCTGTTTGCGACACAGCAAGCCTTCGAACAAGTCCATCTCGGCACGCAGCCCGAAGTCCGTGATCGGTAGCCGACTGCGCAGCCGGCGGGCCAAGGCGAAGCCGAGCTCGGCGGTCTCGAGGTCGCCGAGCAGGGCCTCCGCCTGGGCGCGATAGACCAGCGCCGTGGTCATCAGCTCGACGGTGAAGGAGTTGCGTTGCCGCGGGTAGAGGACGACTCGATAGGCGAGATCCGCGAGATGTCGTGCCCGGGCCGGCGACACCTCCATCGCTGCCCGACTGTGCTCGAGCAGGTGCTGCGCCAAGAAGGGACTGCGGAAGCGCCGCCGGGCCCGCGCCACCCGCCGTCGCGCCTCCTCGCCACCCAAACGCAACAGCAGCCCGAGGTCGCGATCGGCGTCACGCCGCTCGACCGCGAGACGAGTCGCCACCGCCGGCGCCGACCTCTCGTTGCGCGCCAGGAGCGAGTCGTAGGGGGAAACCGCCGGAGGCTGAGAGGACAGCGGGGATTCGAGTTCGAGTTCGTCGGCCATGGCGCGGAGGCGGTCGGGAAAGCCCTTCGCCGGACATATTGAAAGTGTTCTATTTCAAAAATATAGTTATTCATCCTGGCAAAACCGTGACAGTCCCCTCGGGAATCGCCCTCCCGCTGCTTGCCGGACAAAACAAGAGGGAGGACCGATCTCGGTCCTCCCCTGGGTCCTGCTTCACCTCCGCCCGACCGGCGGATCAGGTCAGAGCAGTCAACGATGATGGAGATCGACCGGCCCGATCACCGGTCCGTCGTGATCCGACGACGACATCCGACCGCCCTGCGCCGTCTGGAAAGGCGTCATCGGCTGGTCGGCCGGCTCGCCGGCTTCCGCCGAAGTGAGCGGCGAGCCCTCCCCGAAGGGATTCTCGATCAGCCAGTACTGCACCTCCTTCTCCACCGTGGTGTAGAGGATGCTGCGACCATCCCGCGAATAGGAAGGCCAACGAGCACCGGCGCCGGCAGCGGTCAGCACCCGGGGCTCCTCCCCCGGCGCCGCTTCCGCCAGCACCTCGAGGTCGTGCTCGTCGTAGAAGCTCCACACCGTCCGGCCGTGAGCTCCGCGACGCGGGAAGTTCTTCTCGACCCATTCCGGCGACGAGAAGTTGCTCACCCCGCCACCGTCGAGCTCGATCTCGAAGAACCCCCAGGTCCAGTCGCCGCCGCGAGTCGACATGAACAGCACGCTGTCGCCCTCGGGCGACCAGGAGGGACTCTCGTCGAACCAGGAATCATCGGTCAGCGGCGTGACCGAGCGGCTGGCGAGGTCGAGCAAGTAGAGGTTCGCCTCGAAGGGCTCGGTATCGCCCTGGAAGACCAGGCGCCCGCCGTCCGGCGACCAATCGACGACGCCGTCGAGGCCGCGCAGGCCGACCACGCCATGGGTCAGATCCTCGAGATCGCGACCGTCGGGACGCACCCGGGCCAGCTCCCAGCGCCGCTCCCGCCGGGCCGCGAAAGCGATCCACTCGCCGTCCGGCGACCAACGCGGGTAGCAGGCCTCGCCGTCGCCGGTGGCGAGAGGCGTGATCGTGCCCAGCCCGCGATCGAGGATCTTGATCACTTTGTGCGCGCCCTGCTGGGAGCAAAAGGCCACTCGCCGGCCATCCGGTGCAAAGCTCGCCTGCAGCGGTTCCTGATCGGCCCCGACCAGCTCCTCGACTTCGCCGCTGTCGCGGTCGAGCACCGAAAGGGCGGTACCGCGATGAACGATGCGGTGGAAGAACAAGCGCTTGCCGTCGGCGCTCCAGGTCGGCCAGCGGTCGTCGTGGCCGGAATGGGTCAGGCGCCGCGGTCGACCGCCGTCGGTCGCCATGACGTAGATCTGAGAGGGGCCTTCGGCGGCCCGCGAGAAGGCGATCCAGCGCCCGTCCCGGGTCGGGCTCGGCTTGTAGTCCCAGGGCTCGCCGAGGGTCAGCGGCTCGATCTCGCTGGCCCCGAGGGCGAGGCGAAAGAGGTTGCCGGAGCCGTAATCGTAGCTGTGACAGAAGACGCCGCCACCGCGGGGATCGAAGGTACAAGCCCCCTGCTGCCCTTCGCGCGGACTGATGCGCACCGCCTCGCCACCGCTGGCCGGCACCACGAAGAAGCCGCGCCGACCCCAGGGTCCTCCCGTATAGATGATGCGCTCGCCATCCGGCGACCAGCTCGGGTAGTCCTCCTCGAGCTCCGAATCGGTGACCTGGTGCAGGTCACCGCTCGCCAGGTCGAGGGTCCAGACGTTCTTGAATCCGCCGCGCGCCGACGTGAAGGCCAGCTCACCACCATCCGGCGACCAGCGCGCTTCGAAGTCCTGCTCCGGATGATCCGTGAGGCGGGTCCACTGGGCGCTCGGCATGTCGTACATCCAGAGATCCCACTGCCCCTCCCGCTTCGACGAGATGACGAACTGCTCGCCGTCCGGCGACAGGGTGGCGTCGCCTCCACCGGAAGGATCGACGGCGACCATCCGCGCCGAGTACTGCGCCACCTCCGGCGCCGGCGCGCAGCCGATCATTGTCAGCACCCACAGAGTGCCCACCATTCCCAGGTTCTTCAGGCTCATGCTGCAAGGCCTCATGGTTCAGATTTCAGGGGGTCGCCATCAGGCGGCGTCCACCGGCAGTGAGCTGTGACACCAGCGCCGTTCCGAGGTAGGCGACGCCGGCCACCAGGAAGAGATGCTGCGGAGCCCAGGCGGCGGAAAAGGCCGTCGCCACTCCCATGGCGAACAGCAAGGCGACGTTCTCCGCCTGCCGAACGGCGGCGAAGACCCGCCCCTGGTAGGCCTCGGCGATCACCCCCTGGAGGATCGAGTAGAAGGGCACCATCACCCATGACACGACCATACCCCAGGTCGCCACCAACAGGGTCGAGGGAACCACCGACGGCACCAGGGCATAGAGCAGCAGATGGGCGCCTTCGGCGAGAAATGCGTAGCTCAACAGCGTCCCCTGGCCGAGGCGCGCCACCAGCCGAGGGGCGGTCAACCCGCCGACGATGCCGCCGATTCCGAACACCGCCATCTGCCAACCGAGCACGCGCTCGCCGGCGGCGAGAAAATCAGTGATGAAGAACGGCGCCAGCGGAATCCACAGGCCGACACAGAGCAGGCTGACGAAAAACAGTCCGGTCATGCGGGCAGCGATCGGGTGGCGCCGCAGGTAGCGCCAGCCGTCGACGATCTCGTCGACCGGCGAAGGCCGCTCGGTCCTCTCTTCGGCCGGCGGCAGGGCCGGAAGACGGGTCACCAACCAGGCGCTCAACAGGAAACTGGCGACGTCGACCACCAACGTGATGGTCAGGCCGAGGGTGAGCAGGAGCTCGGCCCCCAAGACCGGCCCGGCCACCAGCACCAGATTGAAGGTGGTCTGCTCGATGCCGTTGGCCCGCGGCAGATCCCGCTGCGCCACCAGCCGCGGCAGGGCCGCCGTCCGAGCCGGCTCGAAGAACACCGCCGCCACCGAGTGGAGCGCCGCCATCGCGTAGATCATCGCCGGCGTCGGCGAGATCAGGATCGCCGCCATGAAGACCGCCCGCGCCAGGTCTGCGAGCACCATCACGCGACGCTTTCCGAAGCGGTCGATGAAGGCGCCGGCAGCCGGTGCGACGAGGGCCCCGGGCAAGGTCTCGCAGACCACCAACAGGGCGACCTCGGCAACCGCCCCGCGCTCCTGGAAGAGAAACAGGATGAGGCCGATACGGCTGACCTGGGAGCCGGCCTTGGACAGCAGGCTGGCCAGCCACAGGTTGCGAAAGTCTCGCTGCCGCAGAATCAGCGGTAGAGCTCCTCGAGATCGCTCAGGCAGCGCTGCCAAAGGCCGGCATAGCGTGTCCGGTGAGTGATCCGCGCCGCCTCGGCGAGATCGTTCCAGCCGCGGTGGGTGACGGCGACGAAGGTGCCGAACTCGCCCACCAGGGTCTCGACCAGGGCTTCCGTCGGCTGGTCCCAGGACGGCTCCTCGAAGGTCGCCAGGACCGTCGCCGGACGCACCGGGCGACACTCGACGGTGGCGGCCGGGAAGGCCTGGCGCCACCAATCGGCCTCCGCGAGCTCCGGCAGGCGCCCTCCGGCACTGGGCAGCAGCGCTCCCAGGCCGATGGTCTCGCTCCAGCGATAGCGGGCGTTGCGCCCGCTGCCGGCGTGGGCCGCCAAACGGCCGAGAAAGTCCTGCCAGCCAAAGCGCAGGCTCTCGACCTCGGCGAGGGTCAGGGCACCGCGATCGTGGACCGTCACCTCGGTCCCTTCGCCGGCCGGCGTCAAATAGATTCGAATGCGGAAGACCGGGCCGAGGCCCATGAAGCGCCAGTCGAGGTCGAGGCGACGCCCTTCCCGCCAGGCGGTGACCTTGCCGACGAAGAAGTCGCCGTCACCGAAATCGAAGCGGAAGGGCTGATCGAGGGCCAGGACCGCGATGTCGGCGAACCACTGGCGCAGACGGGAAGGGTCCGTGAGGCAGGCCCAAAGGACATCCGGTGACGCCGGGATCACCTGCTGACGAAAGACATCGAACAAGCTCTCACCTCCCCAGAGACGATGCTGCCACGAGACCTCCACCTTCTTCCTCGCGTCCTCCTGGGACGAGAAAGGCGGCCCGGGAAACCCGGACCGCCTTCATCGAAAATTCCTGCGCGGGGGCGGCGAGGCCGCCCCCGAAACCGGCATCAAACGGCCGGGTTCATGCTGGTGGTCAGACCCGGCTCGTCGGCGATGCCGTCGAGGTTGGAGTCGACCTCGCCCTTCGCCGTGGCGTAGGACTTGAGGTAGTTGAGGTCGAGCTTGCCATCACCGTTCCAGTCGACGACCTTGCCCTTGAAGCGGCCGTTGATGAACGTGTTCGTGATGTCACCGACCTCCGGGTGGTGCAGCGTCGAAAGCACCGAGTTGCCCGGGAACAGGAACTCACCGCCGGCCTCTTCGATACGCTCGAGGTTGACGAACGCCCAGCCCTGGAACAGGCCGCGAACGTACTCGATCGCCTTCTTACCGCGCACCTCGATGCTGTCGTTGAGGAACCACTGGCCCTCGCGAGCGAAGGGAACCGTGATGCGGTCCACCATGCCCTCGGACATGTCGTTGGCGCGACCCGAACGGAAGAACGGACGATCCGTCTGAGTCTCGAAGTAGAAGTTACCGGAGAGCGGCGTGGTGCGCTCCGTGAAGCCGCGGAAGAGGAAGGTCTCGTAGTGGTCGCTTCCGTCCGCGTGCAGTCCCTCGAGGGTCTTGGAGATGACGATCTCCTTCTCGCGGCTCTCGACGATCGGGCAGGCCAGAGCCTGACCGTACACCCGGGCCAACATCTGCGGGCTCAGGAGCATGTGGCCCCACATGTCGTGGCCTTCACCCAGACGGATGTAGAGGTTGGCCGCAATGTGGAGGTAGATGGTCTCGTCGAAGGTACGACCCTCGATGTGATTGAACTCCCGCTTGCGACGGAAGTCCTGATCACTCCAACCCATCTCCCAGCAGAACACCCGCGCCCACTCCTGAACCCGCGAGTCGGCGTCGTTGCAAAGGTCGAGAGCGACCTTCGAGGCCTCGGGGCTCGGCAGCCACTCGAGGGTCCAAAGGGTGTTGATCCGAAGATCCGAATCGGTGTCCTCGTAGAGCGCCTCCTTGAGAACCGGGAAGGCCTTCGCGCCTTCACGGGTCATCAACTGGAAGAGGGCGTGCTCCCGGAAGACCGGATCCTGCAGCTCACGACCGTCGCGGGCGAGCTGCTCGCTGGTGCGGGACTCCAGGCCGATAGCGGCCTTGTGGATGCTTTCGCTGAAGCGAGTGGTCGGATCGCCGTAGGAGGCGCCGTCGAACACTCTTTGCGTCTTCTCATCCGTGCGCAGAGCGATGGGGCTGATCATTCCCTTACTCCTTTCTCAAACAACTGTTTTTCCCCAGGGTCAGACTCTTCCGAGACTGATTCTTCATTTCTAACCTCAGACAAACTGGCACGCCTCACCTGCCCTTGGGGCTCCCCCGTGAGGGACTTCAGGAATGCCACCAGATCGCGGCGTTCCTGAGGCTTGAGCCCGAGCGGTTCGAGGCGAGAATCTTGATAGGGGTTGTCGTTGCCGCCACGGTTGTAGAACTCCACCACCTCGGTGAGGGAAGTGAAGCTGCCGTCGTGCATGTAGGGAGCCGTTTCGGCGACGTGGCGCAACGAGGGCGTCAGAAAAAGGCCGGTCCTTTCTTCGTGGCTAATCAAAGCCACGCCCGAGTCCGAGAACTCGCCGGTCTTCGGGTCATAGCCCACCCCGGTGTTGTGGTACTCGTTGTCGAGGAAGAGGGCGTAGTCCTGGCCCATGGTGTGGCACTGGACACAGCCGGCCTTTCCCCGAAAGAGGTCGAGCCCACGCTGAGCGCTGACGCTCAAGGCCTGCTCGTCCCCTTGGTAGTAGTAGCGGTCGAAGGGCGAGTTCCCGGACAGCAGCGTACGCTGATAGGTCGCGAGCGCCGTTTCGACATGCTCGAATTCAATCCTCTCCACCCCCATGGCAGCGCGAAATGCTTTGACGTATTTCGCCTCCCATCGGACATAGCCGAGCACCTGGTGGTAGACCTGAGAGCGGTCCATCTCCATGGCGTGGCTCATCGGATACTTCGCCTGATTCTCGAGGGAGTGGGTGAAGCCGTCCCAGAACAGCGCGCCCTTGTAGGCGACGTTGAGCAGGGAAGGCACGTTGCGAGCGGTGTTTTGCCCGGTGATTCCCACTCCGGACGGCTGACCGTTGGCGAAGGCCTTCTCGGGCAGATGACAGGTGCCGCAGGAAATGCTGCCGTCGCGCGACAGATTCTTGTCGAAAAAGAGCTCGCGCCCGATCTCGGCAATCTCTGGCGACGCCGGACGACCACTGGGGACTGGCACCGAAGGCAGTCCCAACTGGGTCGCCGGGCGCCAATGGCTCGACGGGGCGAAGGCCGCCGTCGTCATCCGTCCGCCGGTCGTCGCCCGGGAGGCTCCCACCGGCTCGCCCTGTCGCGAGTAGATGTCCCCACCGGCGGCGCTGCGGTTGGCAATCACCATCCGCACGCCGTAGCGCTCGCTCAGCATCGCCACCTGGCGCCGCCACTTGACCGGTTCGTCGACTCCCCAGGCGGCGGACACCAGCACGGTGTCGGCGCCGCGGTCGGAGAGACGCGGAATGGCGGTCAAGAGGTCGTCGCCGGCGGCCACGCCGATGCGGCGCTCACCGGTATCGACGGTGTCGAGAAGCACTCGCGGCTCCCCCCGAATGAGCTCGCCGTCGCTGCCGTCGATGCGCGGCATCACCTTGCGAAAGTGATGTCGCACGTCGCCGCGCGGGTCGAGCAGGAGGGTGGTCACGTAGTGCCCCGGACGATCACCGCCGTCCTCGGCGAGGGAGAGGGCGATCCACACTCCGAACTCCTGCGCCAGATCGGCGAAGTGCTGCGAAGTGGGCCCCGGAATCGCCTCCGCCCCCACCTGAGGGCCGGACAAATCATCCAGGCGACCGTGGATACCGAGCTCCGGCAGGACGATGTAGCGCGCCCCACCCTTGGCCGCCGCAGCGATCAGCCGCGTGGCCCGAGCCCGGTTCTCGGCGACTTTGCCGGGAACCGGCTCGTAGTGCAGGGCCGCGAAAGACGCCGTCTCGGCCGTCTTTCCCGTCTCTGCCGGAACCGTCGCCACGCCGCCGGGAGCCAGCACCAGGAAGGCGACCGCGGCCACAGTCCAGACCACGCCTCGCCGGCTGCGCCCGAAAGCGCGCCGCTGGGTCGTGGTGTTGGCCGTTGGCTGCATCATCGCCTTATTTCTGGTTGCTGATTCCGTGCGTGCCCGAGAGGATCTCGCTTACCAGGTCACCGCGTCGTTGGTGTAGCTGTAGTGGCGGACGGCGACCTCGCCGTCGCTACCGGTCGCCACCAGGCTCAGGAAGCCATCGGCCAGGTTGCCGGTGGCGGAAGCCGGAGCCAGCGAGGTGTGCACCTCGTCGAGCGGCACGCGACCCGCGACCTCGCCGGTCTCGCCGTCGATCAGGCGCAGCTCAGCGCGAGCGTGCTCGTCGAAGCTGCTCACCCAGGTGCACAGGATGTCGCCCTGCACCTTGGCCAGGCCCATGGCGCTCTCGTCGGACCACAGGGCCTCGAGGGTGGCGCCGGACTCGACGTCGATCACCGCCAGCTGCGGATAGCCGACGAAGATCTGGGCGATCAGGGCGTTGCGCTCGGCATCGAACTCGAGGCCGCCGGCGGGACCGGCGATCGGGTAACGACGAACGATCTCGCCATCCTTGGCGCTGACCTTGAGGATCTCGGCCGGCTCCAGACTGGAGACGAACAGGTGACCCTCACCGTAGGCCATGCCGCCATACTCGACACCACCGAGGTCCCAAGCTTCGACGACCTCACCGCTCTTCTTCTCGACGGTGAGGATCTGGCCGCGCAGGTTCTCCGGCAGCATGGCCTTCTGGCCCGCCCGGTAAACCGGCTTGCGGTTGGCAGCGACGTAGTAGAGCTCGTCGTTGCTGGGATGCGGATAGATTCCGGACAGCTCATTGTTGAGACCCGGGGCGACATAGTCTTCGATGACCTGAATGCCCGCGGTCTTCTCGGCATCGGTCGGGCAGGCAACGGCCACTCCGGCCGCCACCAACGCGATCAGGAGACTACCGAGCACTACCTTCGTCCATTGGTTCGACATCTCACCAACCTCCTCTCTGGACAAGTGTTGGGGATCTTTCTTCGAGACCGCCGAAGCGCGCAGACCGCGCCCGGAGCCCCGACCTTCGATTTGACTCAACGCCGCACCATGCGGACGGTTTGATTCCATTTCTGGATGCACACATGATTGATAGCGCAGGGGTTCCGGAACCGGCTTCTCCCAAATTGCGAAGGGGTCTGAAATTCAACGATTTAGAGCGATTCGGGCGGCATCGATAGGTCTCGGAAATAGCCCCCATCGGCGACGCTGAAGGGAGCCCTCGGCGGCGCCTCGAAGGCGCATCGAGGAACCCGATGGCTGACCTCCCTTGAGCTCGCCGATCGAGCTCAAGGCAGCGCCTCGCCGGCCTCCACCGGAAGCCTCTCGAGGGCCTCGGCGAGGGCCACCCGAAGGCGCTCGAGATCGCGTCCCGAGGTCAGGTAGTGGGTGCAGACCCGCAGGCAGTGAGGCGACGCCATTTCGCGCACCAGGATGCCCTGCGCTTCGAGGTCGGCGACGACCTGCCGCGGACGCGGGCAGCGCAAGGCGACGATGCCCGTCTCCGGTACCGGCGTCAGCAGCTCGACCCCGGCCAGCGAGGTCAGCCAGCGTGCCAGCTCGGCGGCCTTGCCGCGCCCGGCGGCGGCACGCTCGGCAGCGCTTCCCCACTGGCCGTGCACGGTGAGGGCGGCGGCCAGCCCGGCGAGCAGGGGCAAGGACGAGCTCCCGACCTCGAAGCGCCGGCCGTCAGAGCGCAGGCGATAGTCCGAGTCGGGCACCAATCCGCGCCAGCCGGCAAAGGTCGGCTCGAGGCTGTCGGCGGCGCCGGGAGCAACGTAGAGGGCCGCCACACCGGCTGGACCGCAGCACCACTTTTGGGCCGTGAAGGCGTAGTAATCGGCGCCGCAGATCGCCAGGTCGAGATCCAACTGACCGACCGACTGGCCGCCGTCGACGAGCAGCCGCGGCCGACTCCCGTGACGCCGGCAGAGGGCCGCCATTTCGGCGATCGGCTGCACCTCACCGCTGTTCCAGAGCACATGGCTGACGATCACCAGGCGAGTGCGGGGACGCAACGCCGCCGCCAGCGCTTCCAGGCGCCCCTGAGGCCTTCCGAGGAGGTCACAGACGGAGACCTCGAGTCGCCGGCGTCGGGCCCACTGGCGAACCGCCGAGAGCACTCCCGGAGTCTCGGCGTCGGACACCACGACATGATCACCGGCCGCCACCTCGAGCCCCCACAGGACGATGTTGACGGCCGTCGTGATGCTCTCGGTGAGGCTGTAGTCGGCAGCCCGGCCGCCGAGGAAGTCTGCCAGCCCCTGGCGCGCGCGGGCTCGCACCTCGCGGGCCCAGAGATTGGATTCGATCGAGAACGGGCCTTCCACCTGCAGTTGATCGAAGGCCTCGACAATGGCGTCGCGCGCCGGCTGCGGCAGCGGCCCTTGGCCGCCGTAGTTGAAATAGGCCTTCGACTCGAGGGCCGGAAACAGGCGCCGCTGGCGGTCCAGGGCATCGCCCGGGTCGGCCCCTTGCAAGCCACCGCAGGCGGCGAGCAGCGCCGCCAACCGACGCCGCTTCGCGTCCTGGCTCAATGGGACGAGGCCTCCGGCGAGAAGTTGCCCAACAGGCCGTCCACCTCGTCGTCGCTGAGCTCGTCCAAGCGCTCCAGCAGGGCTGCCGCATCGGCCCCTTCCGGCACTTCCGGCAGACGCTCGAGGGCGGACTCGGCCAGTCCGGCAGCGGTCGGCTCGCGGAAGAAGTGAACGATCGGTAGCTTGATCTCGAAATCACCTTCGAGGCGCTTGCGCAGCTCCATGCTCATCAGGGAATCGAAGCCCAGTCGCGGCAGAGGGTCGTCGGCAGCCAGCTCGTCCTCGTCCAAACCGAGGAGACCGGCCGCCTGACCCCGCAGGTAGGTGATCAACCGTTGCCGGCGCTGCGCCGCCGGCAGCGCGAGGAGGCGCTGGCGCTGGCTGAGAGCGCTCTCATCGGCTCCACTGCCGACCGCCGCCACAGCCGCAGGACCTTCGCGTCCCGTCGAGGGCACTCTCGGGGTTTGGCCGAGGGCGTCGAAACGTGGCGGCAGGGGCGGGCTGGAGGTCTCCCGCCAGCGCCGCCAGAGCACCGGCAAAATCACCAGCTCGGCGGCGTCGAGGGTGAGGCTCTGGGCCAACACCTCGAGCCCCTGGCGAGGGCTCAGGGTCGCCATACCGCGCGCCGCCAGCCGGGTCTCGAGATCTCCACCGGCGGCACCGCCGACCTCGGACCAGGCACCCCAGCCGAGGGTCAAGGCCGGCAGCCCGGCCTGCCGGCGAAGCCGCGCCAGAGCGTCGAGGGCGGCATTGGCTGCGGCGTGACTGCCCTGTCCCGGCGGCCCGAGCACCGCCGCCGCGGACGAGAACAGCACGAAGAAATCGAGCTCCAGCTCAGCGCTCGCACGGTGCAGGTTCCAGGCCCCGAGCACCTTCGGCCGAAAGACCCGAGCCAGGTGGTGCCAGTCTTGGCGGGCCAGGATGCGGTCGTCGACCACGCCGGCGGCGTGAATGACTCCGCGCAGCGGCGCCTCGCCGGCCGCCAGCTCTGCCACCAGCTCACCGACAGCGTCACCATCGGCGACATCGAGGGTCCGGACGCTGACCTCAGCGCCGGCAGCGCGCAGCGCCTGCACCTCCTCTTCGGCTCCCGCGGCGGCGGCATCCCGCCGTCCCACCAACACCAGACGACGCGCCCCGCCGTCGATCATCCAGCGGGCCACCGTCAAGCCCATACCCCCGAGACCACCGGTGATCAGATAGGTCGCCGCGGAGCGCAGCTCCGGCCCCTTTCCTCGCGACGTACCGGCCCCGCGGCGCAGGCGACAGACCCGCCGGCCGGTGGCGCCGAGTCGGACCTCTTCGCCGCTCTCGGCGAGCAGCTCGTCGACCAGCCGGGAAATCCCGTCGCGGCTGCCATCGAGGGCCTCCGGCTCGAGATCGACAAGGCCCCCCCACAGCTCTGGGTGCTCGTTGGCACAGACCCGTCCCAGGCCCCAGAGACTGGCTGCCGCCGGCTCACCGCGCCAGGCTCGGCCAGTGATCCACCACAGGCGGAGATCCTCGACCTCGGCAGCCACCAGCCAGCGCAGGACCGCCAGGTAGCGGTCGGTCACCGCTTGCAGGGTCGCCGCGAGATCGTCCCCGGTATCCACGTCGAGGCAGCGCAGATCCACCAGCCGTGCCGGAATCGCCGGCTCTTCGCGCCGCCAAGCATCGAGCACCCCGGTGAGCTCATCGGGCGCCAGATCGGCGACCTCGAGGCAAGCAGCACCGCGCCGACGCAACTCGGCCGCCGCCGCACCGGCGGCGCCGTTGGCTTCCCCCAGCACCAGATAGCGTGGTGGCGGCTGGTCATGGCGAGGCGCCTCGAGCGCCCTTTCCACCCAGGTCTGGGTCAGGAAAGCCGAGCTCCAGTCCGGTCGTGGCAGGGAATCCAGGACCTCCGCCTCGAGGCGCCGGGCGACCACCCCTTCGAGTCGACCTCGCGGCTGCCCCTGATCGTCGCGCAAGATCACGTCGCCGACCCAGACACCCGCCTCGCCGGCGCCGGGCCGCAGGGTGCCTTCCGCCACCAGCTCTCGGCGCAGTCGCCCCGGGGTCACCGTCCAGCGGTCGATGGCGGCCATCAGGTAGAGGCCGTCGTCGGCCGGCAACAGCGCCGCCAAAGACTGCAGGGCGCCGTCGAGAAGGACCGGATGCAGAGACCATTCGCCGTCCGCCGACGCCTCCAGAGCGACTCGGGCCACCGCTCGCCGGGGGCTCAGCCAAAGCTCCCGCAGGCTCTGGAAAGCCGGGCCGAAACGCAAGCCCCGGGCGGCCAGATGTCGGTAGATCGCCGCCCCTTCGAGGCGCTCGGCGGCGGACGCCGTCAGGGCGGCGAGATCGCGGCGCTCGGCGGGCAACGGACGCGGCTCCACCGGCTGTCCCCGGGCGATCACCTCGTCCCCGGCGCGCACCGTCCAATCGCCATCCGACTCCCGAGCCACCGTCAAATCCGGCATCGGCAGAGCCAACGGGCGTTCGACGGCGAAGGCGGCGAGCGCTTGCGGCGCCCGGCCGTCGTCGCGACCGGCCCGGGTCAGCACCTCCAGCAGGGCCGCGCCCGGAGCCAGCACCCGCCCCGCCACGGTGTGGTCCTTGAGCCACGGCCAGCGCTCCAGGGAGAAGTCCAGAGAGCCGTCCGGTCGCACCACCTCGACGGCCCCTTCGAAGGCCGGCCGATCGGCGAGCATGGCGAGCACCGCCGACAGGTTGCCGGCATCGCCGCCCGGCAAGCGACAGAGGAACAGGCTCGAGACCAGCGGCCGGAACTTGTTCTTGAACTGGAAGTTGGAGTCGCCGTTGAGAATGCCCTCGTCGTGAAGGGTGGCGAACAGCTCCTCGACTTCCGGATCGGCGTTGGGGTGGGGGTCGAGCATGGTGCCGTAGGTGCCACCGAGGCTCAGGTAGCTGTAGCCGTCGTCGAGCAAGCGAGCGATGATCTGCACCACCGTGAACTCGAGACATCCGAGGGGCGATTCGGCACCGTAGAACTCGAGATCCATCAGGTAGCCGGCATTGACCTCCGCCGGCGACAGCAGCACCGCCCCTTCCAAAAAGCCATCGCGCCGGGTCAGGAAGAGCCGGCTGCGCGGATCGACGGCACCGGCGAGAATCTGGCCCTTGAGCTGATGCACGAAGCTGGCGCGAATTCCCTTGAGCTCGAGCCAGGAGTCGATCAGCGCCACCACCTCGCGGTCGATGGCCGGATCGCTGCCGGGCTGATGCTCCCGGCAGCGGCAATCCCCACCGCGCTCGAACTTCTGCACCAGGTAGCGAAGGCGCCGCATGCGATTGCCGGTCAGGGTGAAAGAACGCAAGTCCGCCAGGGTCTGCAACGCACCGCACGGCGTGGTGGTGAAGCCCAAGCGGCGCAGCCTGAAGGCGTGCTCCTCGGTGGCGAAAAAGAAGGCCTCGCGCTGCGCTTCCTTGGCATAGGCGAGCAGCTCGCGGGCTAGGCCGTCGAAGCACTCGTCCGGGCCGACGAAGAGCAACGCCGTCAACGCCCGAGGGCCGTCCGCCGAGCTGGCGGCTGCCTCGGAGACGTAGAACAGCGAGCGCTGATCACTGGCCAGGAACAGGCTGGGAGCGAGCTGGCGCCGGTTGATGGCACGCGCTCCCTCCACTGCCCAGTGGTCGAGCAAGCCATCGACGACCCGGCGCAGATCGGGCCGCCTCTCGAGCTCCGTCTCGGCGATCAGCGTGGGCTCGGGTCGCGCCTGGCGCGGCTCTTCGACCCAGAAGCGGCGGCGCTGCCAGGGATAGTTGGGCAGGGACACCAGCTCACCGCCGGCGGGATGCAGGGCGGAAAGATCGACCTCGACACCGTGGGCGTAGAGCCCCGCCAGGGTCGCCAACATCTCCCGGCGCTCCGGCTCCTCGCGGCGCAGCGACGGCAGGACCGTGGCCTCCCCACCGGCGGCGGCGATGATCGTCGCCACCGCCCCGGCGAGTACCGGGTGGGGACCGATCTCCACGAAGACGTCACCGCGACTGGCCTCGACGGCGTCGGCGAAACGCACCGTCTGGCGCAGATTGCGCCCCCAGTAGCGCGCGTCGAGGTGCTCCCCCGCCACCCGTTCGCCGGTCACCGTCGAGATCATCGCCAGGTGCCCGGCCGCCGGATGCAGATCGGCGAGACCGGCCTCGAGACGTTGTCGGGCCGAGTCCACCTGGGGGCTATGGCCGGCCACTCCGGTGGTGCGCAGGGGACGCACGAAGACGTCCTGCGATCCGAGCTCGGCGAGCACCGGCTCGAGGGCTTCGCGGGCCCCCGAGAGCACCGTCATCGAGGGACCGTTGGCAGCCGCGACGGCGAGCCGCGGATCACCCGCCACCACCGCCTCGGCAACTTCCAGGTCGAGATCGACGGCGGCCATGGCGCCGCGGCCGGTGGCGGCCTCGAGCAGCTCCGAACGGGTGACGATGAGTCGCACCGCCTGACGGCGATCGAGAGCGCCACAGGCCCAGGCCGCCGCCACCTCGCCCATGCTGTGGCCGAGGACCGCCGCCGGCTCGACGCCCCAAGCGCGCCACAAAGCGGTAAGGGCAAGCTGCAGGGCGAACAGGCAAACCTGGGTGAGCTCGATCGAATCGCCGTCGAGACGAGAGTCCCCTTGCGAGGCGGTGAGCTCCTCAAGGGGCGACCAGCCGCGCAGCTGTCGCACCTCGGCATCGACCTCTTCGAGCTCCTGGCGAAACACCGGCGAGCTCTCGAACAGCTCCCGCCCCATCGCCCACCACTGCGCCCCCTGGCCCGAGTAGACGAACACCAGCCGCCGGGCCCCGTCCCGCGGCATTCGGCCACGGTGAACCCAACGATCGTCACCGGTCGCCAGCAGGCGCACGGCCTCGGCGCCATCGGCCGCCACCAGAGCCAGCCGGTGGTCGTGGTGGGAGCGCCGCAGGGCGGTGCTGTAGGCGACGTCCTGCCAATCCGCCTCGCCTTCCCTCAGCCAGCGACCGACCTGCTCCACCTGGGCTTCGCGGGCGGCGGCGGAGCGTCCCGACAGGGTCAGCAGGTGCGGTCCCTCGGCGGCGACCATCGCCGCCCCTTCCGCCACGCCGTCGTCGGGCGTCACGCGAATCTGCGGCACCGCCTCTTCGAGCACCACGTGGGCATTGGTACCGCTGAAGCCGAAGGAGCTGACGCCGGCGCGCCTCGGCCGCCCATCCGGGCTCTCCCAAAGGCCTCCTTCGGCGACCACCTCGACCGCCAGATCGCGCCAGCGGATATGCGGATTGGGGTTCTCGAAGTGCAGGCTGCGGGGCAGGCGCCGGCGCCTGAGGGCCAGCACCACCTTGATCAGGCCGGCGATCCCGGCAGCCGCCTCGAGATGACCGAGGTTGCTTTTGACGGAGCCGATCTTGAGGGGCCGATCAGCCGGCCGGCCGGCCCCCAGAACCCGTCCCAGAGCCTCCACCTCGATGGGGTCGCCGAGGGCGGTTCCGGTACCGTGGGCCTCGACGTAGTCGATTTTCCCGGGCGTCAAGCCGGCGCGAGCCACGACCTTGCGCAACAGCGCCTCCTGGGCTCGTCCGCTCGGCGCCGTCAGGCCGTTCGAGTGACCGTCCTGATTCACCCCCGAGGCCCGGATGACGGCGAGGACGGGGTCGTCATCGCGCCGCGCATCGGCGAGGCGCTTGAGCACCACCACGCCACAGCCCTCGGCCCGCACATAGCCGTCGGCGGAGGCGTCGAAGGCCTTGCACCGACCGTCCGCGGCCACCGCCCGGACCTGCGAGACATAGACGCTGCCAGCGGCGTCGAGGAGCACGTTGACGCCCCCCGTCAGGGCGATGTCGCTCTCCCCCGTGCGCAGGCTCTGGCAGGCCAGATGGACCGCCACCAGCGACGACGAGCAGGCCGTGTCGACCACCAGGCTGGGGCCTTCGAGGCCGAGGAAATGGGACAGACGACCGGCCACGAAGCTGGCCGCCGTACCGGTGCCGAAGTAGGGATCGATGCGGCTCAGGTCGCGACCGACGTCGAGGCGCTGGGCATAGTCCTGGGAGGCCACCCCGGCGAAGACCCCGGTCTCGCTGCCGGCCAACCGGGCGGCGTCGTAGCCGGCGTTTTCGAGGGCTTCCCAGGCGACCTCGAGAAACAGCCGCTGCTGCGGGTCGAGGCTCACCGCTTCGCGCGGCGAGATGCCGAAGAAACCGGCGTCGAAGCCATCGATCCCCGGCAGGAATCCGCCCCAGCGAGTGCTGGTCTTGCCCGGCGTTCCGGGCGTCGGGTCGAACAGGGCGGCCGTGTCCCAGCGCTCCGCGGGCACTTCGCCAATGGCATCGACCTCGTCGACGAGCAGACGCCAATAGGCCTCGGGATCGCTGGCGCCTCCCGGGAAACGGCAGGCCACCGAGACCACCGCGATGGCGTCTCGATCGAGCCGCGACTCGACCTTGCTCTGTAGCCTGGCGCGCTGCTCCGCGGTCAGTCGACGCAGCCGATCGGTGAGCTCGCTCATCGCTCTCCCCCCGGTGGTGCTGGCATCTCCATGCTGGCGAGAACCGCCCTCAGCTCGGCCTCGGGCAGGTCGTCGAGGGCTGCCAGGACCTCGGCCAGCTCGTCGTCCCCATCGGCCCCTTCGCCAGCCCCAGCGACCGCCGTCGAGGAAGTCTTCGGCGCTTCTCGGACCGCCCCGAGGAGCGCAACCAGATGATCCGACAGGGCCTCGACGGACGGATGGTCGAAGAGCACCGTCGCCGGCAGATCGACACCGCAGGCCGCCGACAAGCCATTGCGCAGCTCGACCGCCATCAGGGAGTCGAGGCCGAGGTCCGACAGGGCGCTTCGCCGATCCAGCGCCTGACCGGCCGGCAGCATCATCACCCGCACCGCTTCGCGCTGCACCCGCGTCGCCATCAACTCGCGGCGCTCGCCGGCGAGGGCGGCGCACCAGGTGTCGAGCCAGTCGGTGGCCGTCGCCGCCGGGCTCGCCTCCGCCGCGCCAGGCGGAACCTCCAGGCCCGGCGGCAGCCCTGCCGGCAGGGCCGCGGCGAGGCGCTCCCAGTCCGCCCGCAGCGCCGCCAGCCGGGCCGAGGGCCAGGACGGTGCCCGCGCCAGGACGGCGAGGCCGGATGCCACCGACAGCGGCTCGAGACCGAGGCGCCGCCACTGCTCCTGCCGCTGGCCACCCACCGCCTCGGCCATGCCGACGTTCTGCCATCCCCCCCACTCGATCGCCACCGCCGGCAGCCCCTGGCCGCGGCGCGACTCCGCCAGGGCGCCGAGGAAGGCGTTGGCGGCGGTGTAGTTGCTGAGCCCGGCCATCGGCAGCAGGGTGACCGCCGAGGAGAACAGGACGAAGAGGTCGAGGTCGAGGGCGCGACTGGCGCGGTGCAGATTCCAGGCTCCCGCCACCTTCGGCGCCAGAACGCGCTCGAAGCGCTCGCGGTCCTGCACCAGCAGGGTACGGTCATCGAACACTCCGGCGGCGTGAATGATGCCGACCAAGGGCCGCTCGTGGCGCGCCAGCTCGGCGACCCGAGTGGCCACCGCCGCGCTCTCCGTGACATCCAGCGAGACCACTTCGAGGCGCCCTTCGTCAACCTCGGCAATCTGGCTCGCGAGGAGATCCCGCACGCGCTCGTCCTCGGCGCCGCGCCGGCTCGCCAACACCACCCGGCCGGCCCCTTCGGCGAGCAGCCAGCGAGCGACCTCGCGGCCCATGCCGCCGGCACCGCCAGTGATCAAGTAGGTCCCCTGGGAGCGAATCGCGACCGCTTCCCCGGCCCCCGAGGGCCTTCCCCACCGGGGCCTCTCACCTTGCGCGCCGCGCAGTTGCCAGCGGTCGCCGAGGTCCTGCCGGACCTCCGCCAGCCAGCGCTCGGCGGACGCCGCCCCGGCGAGACTCGCGACGCCCCCCCAGAGCTCCCGATGCTCGGCCGAGATCGCCGTCGCCAGTCCCCAGAGAACGGCTCCGACGGGAGCGGCCTCATCACGCTCTGGCGTCGAGGCCTCGGCATCGACCAGCCACAGGCGCGGTCGCGCCGTGGGCGCTGCCGTCGCCAGCCCCTGGAGCCCCGACAGCACCGCCGCACAGAGATCCGTCGCCGGCGGCAGCGGCGCCTCCCCGCCAATCCCCGGCGCTGCCACCACCAACCAGCCCCGGGGCTGCTCCGCCGCCGCGGCCCAGTCGGCGACCGCTCCGGCCCGCGCCAACGGCCAGCGCTCCACCCGCGCCCCGGCAGCGTCCAGTACCGAGGTCAGAGCGGTCGCCGTCTCGTCCTCGTCGGCGAGCACCAGCCCGTCGCCCAGCGCCCGCGGACGCCGCCGCGCCAGCAGCAACGCCGCCTCCGGAAGCGCCGAGCCACCGGTCACGGCGACCGGATCTTCGAAGCCGACCTCGGCCAGCAACTGGCACCAACTCTGCGGCGCCAGCAGCGGGTGGTCCGGCCGCAGGTCGAGATCGCGACGCCGCCACCAGCCATCGGTCATGCCGAAGGTCAAGTCGGCCCAGCGGCGGCCCGGCGTGCCCTCGATCAGCAACAAAAGACCATCGTCCGCCAGGCACTCCTCGACCCGAGCCAGGGTCTGCCGCAGGTCGGCGGTGGCATGGAGCACGTTCGACGCCACCACCAGGTCGAAGGAACCCGCCGGCAGCGCATCGGACTCGATGTCGAAGCGGGCGAAGCGCACCGCGGGCCGCGCCGCAAAACGCTCCGCGGCGCGCTGCAGAAAGAGCGGACCGATGTCCGTGAACAGGTAGTCGAGGTCATCCTGCGGCAAGACCTCGAGCAGCGCCGCCGTCGTCGCGCCGGTGCCGGCGCCAACTTCGAGCACCCGCAACGGGCGGTTGCCACGCTCGCCGACCCAGCGAGCGACCACCTCGCGGGCGGCACCATTGAAGGCCTCGGCAAAGGGCGAGCGACCGTAGACTTCCTCGGCCTCCTGCAGCGAGCCCCCCGGAAAGAGCAGCTCGAGGGGATCCTGCTCGCCGACCAACACCGCTCCCAACCGGCGCCCGCAGCGGGCCAGCAGGTCGAGCTCCGCCCGATGCTGTGGCCACTGGCGATGCAGCGCCGCCAGGCGACCGGCAGTGGTGCCGGCGGGAAGCTCGCCCGCCGCCCTCCTCGAGGGACTGTCGGCGATCACCGCCAGGCGCTCACCCCAGGCTCGCCGCTCGGGCTCGATGCCGCCGGCCGCCGCCAGAGCGGCGCGGGCATAGTCGGCGCACAGAGCATCGACGGCCGGGACCAGCTCGCCGTAGGAAGCCAGCTCGCCGGTCAGGTCGAGGTTCGCCACCAGCCTCGAGGGCTCGGGGCGCAGGGGCGCGGCGACGGACTGCCACTGTTGCTCAAGGAGATCGGCCTCGATCTCCGCCTCCGGCGGCGCCGCGCCGAAGTCGCGGAAGCGGAGCCCCGAGAGGGTCGCCAGGCAACGACCTTCGCCATCACAGAGGGTGACCTCGGCGCGCAATCCACCGCTTTCCGAAACCGTCCGGAGATGGCTCCAGAGCTCGCTCGGCAAGGACGCCGGGAGATCGATCCGTTCGGCCGCCACCAACAGACAGCGGCGCCCCGGCCAGGCCGCCGCCAGGGGCTGCAGGCAGGCGTCGAGGAGGGCGGGACGCAACGCCGCCGCGACCGCCTCCGGCCGACGAATCCGCGCCAGGACCTCGTCGTCGCGGCGATAGATCTCCGCCACGCCACGCAGGCTCGGTCCGAGGGCGACGCCGAGGGCCGCCAACTGGTCGTAAAATCCGTCTCCCGCCGGCGCCGCCTCGAGCTCGTCACGGAGCCGGACGAGGGGAAATCGATCGTCGGTCTGCGACCCCTCGGCAGCGAAATCTGTCGCGAGTCGACCGCGCACATGGACCTGCCAGTCGCCGGCGTCACCGCGGGCGAAAACCTCGAAGGCCGAATCGTCGCCGAGGCGAATCTGAGCTTCCAGGGAACCCCCGTCGGGAACCATCAGGGGGCGCTCGAAGGACAGATCGAGGAAGCGACAGGGCTGCTCGCCGCAGGCCGATTGCACCGCTTCGAGCACTACCGTGGCCGGGACGATGGCCGTCCCCTCGATGCGATGGTCATCGAACAAAGGGCCCCCCCAGGAGACCTCGTAGAGGGGCACGGCGGTACCCAGGCAGCGCACCGCAAAAGGCTCTTCGGCGGTCGAGGTGCGGCCCGCGGACGGCGCGGATGGTGCTTGGGTCGCCGGCAGCCAGTGCCGCTGGCGCTGCCAGGGGTAGGCCGGCAGCGACTCCACACGGCCCGCCGGCACTACCGCCTCCCAGCGCACCTCGTGGCCGCCGATCCAGAGGGTCGCGAGGGCCTGACCCAGAGCGACGGGATCGTCGGCGCCCCGTCGCTGGCTCGCCACCACCTGTGACCGGTGACCGCTGGTCCCTGCCTCGGCGGCGACGTCCGCCGCCAGCACCGGGTGCGGCCCGATCTCCAGGAAGGTGCCGAAGCCCTGGGCGAGAAGCTCAGCCACGGCGGGAGCGAAGCGCACCGGGTCGGCGAGATTGGCCGCCCAGTAGGAGCCATCGAGGGGCCGCCCTGCGAGTTGGCCGCCATCCACCGTGGAGAAGAAGGGCAGCCGAGGAGAACGGCTCTCGAGATCGTCGAGGGCCGCCGCAAGCTGCGCTCTCAGGGGCTCGACCTGATGGCTGTGGAAGGCACACCGCACCGCCAGGGAGCGACAGCGAATCGCCTCCGCCGCGAGCTCCCGCTGGACCTCCGCGACCACCTCAGAATCGCCCGACAGCACCGTCGAACGGGGGCCGTTGAGGGCCGCGATGCGCACTCCCGGACGCTCCCAGGCCGCCGCCTCGGCGGCCGACAGCTCGACCGCCAACATCGCCCCCCGGCCTTCGAGGGTCGCCATCCGGCGGCAGCGCTCGGCCACCACCCGGGCCGCCGCCGCGAGCTCGAGGGCACCGCACGCCCAGGCCGCCGCGGCCTCGCCCAGGCTGTGGCCGACGACCGCCTCCGGCGCGACTCCCCAGGAGCGCCAGAGCTCGGTCAGAGCGACCTGCAGGCTGAACAGAGCGGGCTGGGCGAACTCCGTCCGCGCCAGGCGACTGGTTTCCGGCGGACGCTCGATCTCATCCCGCGGCGACTGCCCGAGGAGCTCTCGGAAGAGCTCGTCACAACGCTCGAAGGCGGCCCGGAAGACCGGCTGAGTGGCGAGCAGCTCACGTCCCATACCGGCGCGCTGACCACCCTGCCCGGAGTAGACGAAGACCCTACCGCCAGCCCGCTCCGAGGCCTCTCCGACAATCCCCTCGCCGCGGTTGGCAAAGGCTGCCAGGGCACTCCTCAGCTCGGCCGCGTCGCGCCCCGTCAGAACGGTGCGATGGCGGTGGCCGGTGCGCCGGCAGGCGGCGGTGTAGATCAGGTCCGCGAGGCTCTCCCGGTCGGTCACCGCGGCCTGCAGCTCGGCGGCCAGATCGCGCAGCGCCTGCGGCGTCTTCGCCGACAGCGGCAGCAGCGAGAGCGCCGAACCGTCGGGCTGGGCCGTCGCCGCCACCGGCGGAGCCTCCTCGAGCACCGCGTAGGCGTTGGTTCCACCAATGCTGAAGGCCGCCACCCCGGCGCGCCGCGGCGCTTCGCCGTGCGCCTCCCAAGGCGCCCCCTGGCGAGCGATCTCGAGCACGTCCCGGCGCAACGAGATCGCGGGATTGAGGCGCTCGAAATGAAGCTGCGGCGGGATCTGTCGATGCTCGAGGGCGAGCACCGTCTTGATCAGTCCAGCGATGCCGGCGGCCGCCTCGAGATGACCGAAGTTGGTCTTGACGGAGCCCACCCGGCAGCGCTCGCCGGCCTCTCGGCCGACGGCCAGCTCGGCCTCCAGCGCCTCGAGCTCGATGGGATCGCCGAGGGGCGTTCCGGTGCCGTGGGCTTCGGCATAGGAAAGATCCGCCGCCGCCACCCGGCCGTCGTCGAGGGCGCGCCGAATCACCTCACGTTGGGCCTCCGGATTGGGCGCCGTCAGGCCATTCGAACGGCCGTCCTGATTGACCGCCGTGCCGCGAATCAGGGCCCGCACCCGATCGCCCGCCGCGACGTCCGAGAGGCGCTTGAGCACCACCACGCCACAGCCCTCGCCGCGGACGATGCCATCACCGGCGGCATCGAAGGCCTTGCAGCGCGCGTCTGCCGCCGGCGGCACCAGCAGCTCCGCCGAGCGCATCGAAACCGGCGCCAGCACCAGGTTGACGCCCGCCGCCAGAGCGACGTCGCAGTCGCCGGCACGCAGAGCCCGGCAAGCCAGATGAAGGGCCACCAGGGACGACGAGCAGGTGGTGTCCACCGCCAGGCTGGGACCGCGCAGGTCGAGCAGGTAGGACAGCCGATTGGCCGCCAGACCATGGATGGTGCCGGTTCCAGAATAGAGGTCCACCGCCGAGGGGTCGGCCAGGTGCATCAGGCGATAGTCGTTGTTGTAAAGGCCGGCGAAGACTCCACCGGAGGTGCCGGCGAGGGCCTCGGCCGAAAGGCCGGCATCTTCGAGCGCTTCCCAGGCGACCTCGAGCAGCAGCCGCTGCTGGGGATCGAGGGTGGCCGCTTCCCGTGGCGAGATGCCGAAGAAGGCGGCGTCGAAGCCATCGACCGCCTCGAGGAAGCCGCCCCGGGGCGGCTCCTGGCCCTGCGGCCAGCGCGCGGCGGGCATTTCCCGAACGCCGTCGACGCCGTCTCGGAGCACCCGCCAGTAGGCCTCCGGAGAGCTCGCGCCGGCGGGGAACCGACAGCCCACGCCGACCACCGCGAGGGCCTCGTGGTGGCGCTCCTCGGCGGCCTCCAGGCGCGCCTCCATCTGCTGCAGCTTGACCAGCGCCCGCTTGAGGTTGGAGAGATGCTGGCTCATCCGATTCCCCGTTCGTCGAGGGCGTCGAGGGTTTGCGCCAACAGCGCCTCGACCTCGGCCTCGCTGAGATCATCGACGGCTCCGAGATCCGCTGCCGGCACCGCTGCGGGCGCGGCCGCCGACTCGGTCATCGCCGGTTCCGGGATTGCCGACTCTGAGGTTGCCGCCTCCGGGGTCGCCGATCGCGCCGCTTCTTCGTCCTTCGCCGACGGCAGCTCCAGAACCTCCTCGAGGAGATGCTCGGCGAGGGCGGAGACGGTCGGGAAACGCCACAGCAGGGTCGCCGGCAGGCTGACGACGAGCAACCCTTCGAGGCGATTGCGCAGCTCGAGGGCACGCAACGAGTCGAGGCCGAGATCGCGCAGCGGCTGGGTGCCGTCGATGTCATCGCCCGCCAGTCCGAGCACTTCGCCGGCGGCTTGCCGTAGCGCCCCTTCGAGAAGCAGCTGTCGCGGCCACCCTGCGGCCAGGGCAGCCAAGCGAGTCGCCAGATCGGCCGACGCTGCGGGCACCGTCGCAAGCTCCGCAAAACGCGGCGCCATGGCCGCTTCCGGATAGAACGTCCGCCAACGATCGAAGCTCCAGGGCGCCACCGCCAGGCAAGGCTCCAGGGCCGTTCCCGGCGACGCGACGATCGCCGTCAGAGCTGCCAGACCGAGTTCCGTGGTCAGGCCTCGGTAGCCGCGGCTGGCCAGCTCACGCTCCGCGCCAACGGCCTTGCCGACCTCGCTCCAGGCGCCCCAGCCGATGCTGCTCGCCGGCAGACCGAGGCGACGGCGATAAAGGGCCAGACCATCGAGGAAGCCATTGGCCGCCGCATGGGTGCTCTGGCCGGCGGACCCCACCCAGGTGGCGACGGAGCCGAACAGCACGAAGAAGTCGAGCTCGGCGTCGAGGGTCGCTCGATGCAGATTCCAGGCCCCCAGGGCTTTCGGCTCCCAGGCCTGCCGCAGCTGCGCCCCGTCGAGGGTCTCGAGGGTGCCATCGGCGAGGCGACCGGCGGCATGGACGATGCCGCCGATGGGCGGATTCTGAGCCGCTACCAAGCGCTCGACGGCGGCGCCGTCGCGGACATCCAGCGACACCACCGAGACCTTGCCGCCGGCGGCGACGAGGTCGTCGATCACCGCCTGCTCCTCGGCGAAGGCTGAGCGATGGGCCGCCAGCACGATCCGTCCCGCACCCAGCGTCGCCCAGCGATTGGCCACCGCCAGGCCGAGGCCGCCGAGGCCGCCGGTGATCAGGTATGAGCGGTCCGGTCGGAGGGCGAAATCTTCCCCCTGCGGAGCCTTCTCCACCGCCCGTCGCAGGCTCGGGCTCGGCTGCAGCCGCAAGGCCGAGCGCCGGCCTCCGGCGGCCAGCACGACCTCGGATTCACCACCGTCGTCGAGGATCTCGGCGATCAGATGATCCGCCTCTTCGACATCGATGCACTTGCCGGGGAACCCCACTCCCTCGACCTCGAGGGACCGCGCCAGGGCCCACAGCGCCGCACCGGCCGGATCGCGACCGGCCTGCACCCCGGCGGTCAACCAGGAACAAGCCGGCGGCGAGTCGAGGCGCGACACCGCCTGGGCAAAGGCGAGGGCGACTTCGGCCTGGTCGCTGTCGCCGCCGGCCTCTCCAGAGCTCAAGAAAATCAGTCGCTGCGGAGCCCGCTGCGCCCACCGCTCGGCAAGACCGGCGGCCCCTTCGCCGCCGACGAGCAGCTCGACCGTGAGACGCGGTGAGACGGCGCTCGCGCTCACCGCTGTCTGGAATTTCTCGAGGGCCGACGGCGAGGTCGACACGGCGAGCCAGTGCTCGCCGACGGCCCGCGACGGCGCGATCTCCGGCACCGCCAAGGCGCAGCGCGAGGTTTCCCAGAAGACGTCCTGCAGGGCATCGCCGGTGGCTTCGAGAGGGCGCAGTTGGAGCTCGACGAGCTCGCCCAGCAGCGTGCCGTCGGCGGCCAGCCAGCGCACCGCACCGCGTTGCCCGTCGGCGGACAGAGAGGCATGGGCCCAATGCGGCAGCCCCGGACGCCAGCGCAGAGCAGCGAAGGACTCCGGAACCACCGCCTGGCCGCGCGCCGCCGGCAACGCCGCCAGGGCCTGCAGGGCGCCATCGAGGAGCACCGCAAAGGCCGGCGCGAGGCCGCCCTCCCGCAGCCGCACCAGCGATTGATCTTCGCCAAGGCGTAGCTCGTCGACGGTGCGAAAGGCGGGGCCGTACTGCACCCCGACGGCCGCCATTCGGCGGTAGTGTTCGTCGCCGTCGAGGCGCTGCGGACAGGCCGCCTCGAGGACCGCCAATCGAGCTCCCGACGGCAGCGCGACGGGCGCTCCCAGGGTGGCGTCGAAATGCTCGCGCCAGGGGCCTTCAGCCTCTCGGCTGAGCACCGCGCAGCGCCCCTCCTCGGCCTCGTGAACGACCTGGAAGACCGGCTCGGTGTCGGGCGTCAGGAAGAGAGGGCGATCGAAGCGCCCGTCGATCAGCTCGACCTCCTGATGGCCCTGCGCCTCGAGAGCTTGCCGCACCGCATCGATGGAGGCGGCGGCGGGCAGCAGCGGATTGGCCTCGACACGATGGTCGTCGAGCCAGCTCGGCAGGGCGCCCCGGCGATGCCAAAGATGGGTCGAGTCCCGGCCGGCGAGGGGAATTCGCTCGCCGAGCAAGCCGGCCGGCACCGGCGCCGCCGGCGACGACGGTTCGATCCAATGGCGCTGGCGCTGCCAGGGATAGGGCGGCAGCGAGCAGGGCGCCGCCGGCGACGGGAAAATGGGCTGCAAGTCCGCCACCGCTCCAACGCTCCACAGGTGGCCGAAGGTCGCCAGCAGGCGCTGTCGCTCCGGCTCCTCGCGCACCAGCGATGGCCAGGCCCGGGACTGCGGCAAGACTTCGCGCACCGCCCCGGTGAGGACAGGATGGGCTCCGATCTCGACGAAGAGATCGCAGCCGGAGGCCGCCACCGCCTCGGCGAAACGCACCGTCTGGCGCAGGTTGCGGCCCCAGTAGCGGGCATCGAGCTCGCTGCCGGCGATCTCGCCGCCGGTCACCGTCGAGATCATCGAACGCTCGGCGGCCCGCGGAACGAGGCCCGCCAGCTGCGACTCGAGCTGGCGGCGAATGCCCTCCACCTGAGGGCTGTGGCCGGCGACACCGGTGGTACGCAGCGGCCGCGTCCAGACCTGCTCCGCGGCGAGCTCTTCGAGCACTCCTTCGAGCGCTCGGCGCTGCCCCGAGAGCACACTCATCCGCGGCCCATTGCTGGCGGCGACGGAAAGATGCTCGGGATCGCGGGCGGCCCATCGTCGGGCCTCGTCGAGGGTCAGCTCGACCGCCGCCATCGCCCCCTGGCCGGTGGCACCTTCGAGCAATCGCGAGCGGCGGACGATGACCTCGACGGCCGCACGCCGGTCGAGGGCACCGCTGGCCCAGGCGGCGGCCACCTCGCCCATGCTGTGCCCCAGCACCGCATCCGCCTCGACGCCCCAGGAGCGCCACAGACCGGTGAGGGCGACCTGCAGGGCGAAGAGCGAAACCTGGGTGATGGTGATCGAGTCGCCATCGAGGCGCGAAGCCGACTCGCTCGCCGTCAGCTCTTCGAGCAGGGACCAGGACACCAGCGAACGAATCTCGCCATCGAGGGCTTCGATCTCCTGCCGGAAGACCGGCGAGGTCTCGAGCAGCTCGCGCCCCATCGCCCACCACTGAGCCCCCTGGCCGGAGTAGACGAAGGCGATTCGAGGCCGCTCGCCGGAGGCCGCGGCGGCGCTGGTCGCGGCGGCGCTGGCCACCAGCTCGTCCTGACGCCCGTCGAGCCAACCGGTGAGGAGCTCGCGCGCTTCATCGGCAGTGTGTGCCGGCAGCGCCAAGCGCTCCTCGTGCTGGCTCCGGCGCAGCGCCGCCGAAGCGGTCACCGCCGACCAGCCGGGCGCTTCCAGCAGCCAGTCGGCGAACTGCTGCGCCCGCGCCCGCAGCGCTTCCGAGCTGCGCGCCGAGAGGATCAGCAAGCGCGCCGCCGGATCCTCCATCGGCGCCGCCTCGGGCAGCGGAGCTTCTTCGAGAATCAGGTGAGCGTTGGTGCCGCCGATTCCGAAGGAGCTGACGGCGGCACGCCGCGGCACGCCGTCCGGTTCCCAGGGCTCGAGGCGATCCTGAATCCGGAAAGCGCCCTGACGCAGATCGAGATCCGGGTTGGGCGACTCGAAGTGCAGGCTCGGCGGTAGCTCACGATGCTGCAGCGCGAGGGTTGCCTTGATCAGGCTGGCGACGCCGGCTGCGGACTCGAGGTGACCGAGATTGGTTTTCACCGATCCCAAGGCGCAGGGCTGGCGGCGGTCGCCGTAGACCTGCCCGAGGGCGCTGACCTCGATCGGATCGCCCAGGGGAGTGCCGGTGCCGTGGGTCTCGACATAGGTGATGGTGTCGGCCGCCACACCGGCGATCTCCACCGCCTCGGCGATCACCTCGACCTGCCCTTCGACGCTCGGCGCCGTGAAGCCCACCTTGGCGCCGCCGTCGTTGTTGATCGCCGAGCCCTTGATGATCGCCGCGATGGCGTCGCCCTCGGCCTCGGCATCGACCCGGCGCTTGAGGGTGACCACGCCGACGCCATTGCCGAAGACGGTGCCGGCGGCGCGGGCGTCGAAGGCTCGGCAGTGACCGTCCGGCGCCAGGTAGCCACCCTCCTGGTGGCGGTACTCGGGAACCTGCGGCAGGCGAACCGTGGCGCCGCCGGCGAGGGCGACATCGCATTCACCGGCGATCAGGCTCTGGCAGGCGAGGTGCACCGCCACCAAGGAGGTCGAGCAAGCGGTCTGCACTCCGACACTCGGGCCGTGCAGCCCGAGCTTGTAGGAGACGCGGGTCGCCAGATAGTCCTTGTCGTTGGCGAGCAAAGCTGGCAGGTCGTCGACCGAACCGGCCCCCGGACGACGGCCGAGTAGATGAGCGATCAGATAGGTGCTCAGGCTGCAGCCGGCGAACACCCCGATGGCGAGGTCGCTCGCCGGGTCGACGCCGGCCTCCTCGAGGGCTTCCCAGGAACACTCGAGGAACAGCCGATGCTGCGGATCGGTGATCTCCGCCTCCCCCGGGCTGATGGCGAAGAACTCGGCGTCGAAGTCCTCGATGCCGGCGAGAGGCCCGCCGGCGGCCATGTGGCGGCCGTCGGAGCCGGTCTGCCGCACGATGCCCTCGCGGCCCGCGCGCAGCAGGCGCCAGAGCTCGGCGACGGAGTCGGCGCCCGGGAAGCGACCGGCCATTCCGACGATGGCGATCTCGTCGTGAACGCTCATCCGGCGTCCTCCCGGCCAGCGCGCCGGCGCCGACCGCTGGCGGCGGCTCGCCGCGCCGCCGCTCGTCGCGCCCCCCGCCGACCGACGCCGCTGGCGGTTCCGGCGTCGAGGAAGGCGGCCAGGGAAGCCACCGTCGGGTGACGAAAGATCTCGACGACCGAGAGATCTCGATCGAGCATCCGGCGCAGCTCGATGGCGATGCGCACCAGATCCACGGAGTTGGCCCCGAACTCGAAGAAGCGGTCGTGGGGACGCACCTCGGCGATCCCGAGGACCTCTCCCACCAGCGCCGTCAGGCGGCCCTCGAGGGCGCTGCCCGCCGACTGCTCCGGCGCCGCCGAGGCGACCGGCGCCGCGGGCGGTCGCGCCGACGCCGGCGAGACCGCCCGTCGCGGTGCCGGCAGCGCTCGCCGGTCGACCTTGCCGTTGGCGGTCAGGGGCAGCTCGTCGAGCACCACCCAGGCGCTGGGCACCATCGCCGCCGGCAAGCGTTCGGCGGTCCACTCCCGCAGGCGCGACTCGAGGGGCCTCCCCGGCGACCGTTCCGCCGCGGCGGGGGCGGGTCGGCCGCCGAGAAGGCCATGAAGAAAGACGGTGTCCGGCTCGAGACGCAGGGCCGGCGTGAGGGCGGCGACATCCAGGTCGCCGACCGGACAGAGACCGAGCTGCCAGCGCTCCGCCTCGGTCATCAGGAGCTGCAACATGGCGCCGGCTTCGAGGAGACAGAAGTCGCGCGCCAGATCGCCGTAGAGGGCCCGCACCGGTGCCAGGGCGCCGACGAAGAAGAGGGCGAAGGGCGCCTGGCGCGCCACCGCGACGTTGTGCGGCACGTGGATGGAGGCGATCGGCTGCTCGCCGCCGAGGCGGGTCAAGCGATGCTCGACCGGGTGGTAGTAGTAGGTGCCACCGGCGAGGCCCTCGACGCCTCCTTCGGCAACCTGCAGATAGGTCTGCACCGGGTAGAGGCTGCCCGCCGAGGGAAAGCGATAGCGCGGCAAGGGCGCCGCCGGCGAGCGCTCGCCCTGCAAGGCCGTCAGCAAGCCGGCGAGGTCGGCCAGCGGCAGCGAGCCGCCGGCGTAGCGCCGGCAGGTCCGACGGCGCAGGGCACTGGCCTCGCCGCGGGCTGGTCGGCCGTCGGCGCCGGCCCGGTCGGCGAGGTCGACCGTCACGCCGACCCCGGCGTCCCGTCGCAACCCCGGCAGCGACAGCTTGAGCTCCGCCTGATCGAGGGCGGCGAGGCGGCTGCGCTCCGGCCGGTAGCGGGAGGCCTCCGACGCCACCGCTTCCGACCGCCGCGCCACGGCCGGCACGACGTGGGCCACCAGCTGCCGCTCGAGACCTTCGCCGGCCGCCGACACCACCGCCCGTTGGACGTCGTCGTGGGCCTCGATGGCGGCCTCCACCTCCGCTGCCTCGATGCGCACGCCCCGCACCTTGAGCTGAAAGTCGACCCGGCCGAGGATCTCGAGGTTGCCGTCCGCCAAGAACCGTCCGCGATCGCCGGAACGATAGAGGCGACGGCCCGTCTCGGGATGATCCAGGAAGCGTTCGTCGGTCTTGACCGGATCGCGCCAGTAGCCGCGCGCCAGGCCGACGCCGGCGATGTACATCTCGCCGGCGACGCCGTCGGGCCGCGGCGCCAGCCGCTCGTCGAGCACGTAGTAGGAGGCATTGGTCATCGGCCGGCCGTAGGGGATGCTGCTCCACGCCGGGGAAACCTCCTCCACCGGATAGCAGATGTCCCAGACGGTGGTTTCCGTCGGGCCCCCGAGGCTGACGAACTCGAGACCCGGCACCAAGCGCCGCGCGCGGTCCGGAAGGTCGACGGGAATCCAATCGCCGGCCAGCAGGGCGAGTCGCAGGGACTGCACCGTCGGCGCGGCCTCCGCCGACTCGTGGGCCTTCTCGAGGTGCTCGACCAGCAGCCCGAGGAACGCCGGCACCGAGTTCCACAGGGTGACCCCCGCGGCGGCGAGCCGCTCGGCCCAGTGGGCCGGATCGAGAACGCCGTCGGCGCGCGGCAAGACCAGCGCTCCGCCCGCCGCCAGGATGCCGAAGAGGTCGTAGGTCGACAGATCGTGATGCAGCGCGGTGAGCCCGAAGGCACGATCCTCGGGACCGACCCCGAATCTCCGATTAACGTCCAGAATGCGGTTGACCAGGCTGCGATGCTCGATCATCACGCCCTTCGGCGACCCGGTCGAGCCGGAGGTGTAGAGGATGTAGGCGAGATCCTCCGGGCGAGGCGCCCAGGCGGCGGGCAGCGACGGCCGCGGGCTGGCCTCGAAGGGCAGGCACTGGACCCCCGGTGGCAGGTCTTCGAGCGGCTCGCCGGCAATCACCCAGCGAACGTCGCCATCGGCCAATAGAAGGTCACGCCGACGCACCGGCTGCGCCGCATCGATCGGCAGATAGGGGGCACCGGCGCGCAGCACGCCGAGGGCCGCGACCACCTGCTGCCAGCCCTTCTCGAGCACGATCGCCACCGGCGTCTCGCCCGCCGGCCGCTCTGCCCCGAGACCGGCTTCGCGGCAGGCCCAGGCGACCCCGTTGGCGAGCCTATCGAGGGCGTCGAAGGTCAGCTCGCGATCTTCGGCGAGCACCGCCGGCTGGTCGCCGTGCTCGGCGATGGCCGCCGCCAGCAGATCCACCAGGCTACTCTCGGCCACCGGCCCGGCGGTGGCGTTGACCACCTCGCGACGGGCCACCTGGGAGGCCGGCAGCAAGGGCAGATAGGGATCCTGCCAGCTCGCCTCGCGATCGGCCAGGGTCTCGAGGGCGATCCGGAAGGCGGCGAACATGTCTTCCGCAGCGCTGGTCTCGAACAGCCCGTCGACCCAGTCCCAGTGATAGACCAGGTCACCATCCTCCTCGAAGACCTGCAGGTCGAGGGAGACCTGGGGCGTCTGGATGATGTTGTAGCTGCGCTCCCCCAGCTCCTTGAGCGGCAAGACACCCTGAACCGGCAGGTTGAGGGTGCTGGTGAAGACGTAGGGCATGATCAGCTCGCCGGCCTGCTTGCCCTGCGCCCGGGCCACCTCGCGCAGGGTTTCGACGCCGCTGACGGTGCGGTGCTGGAGATCCCGCCAAAGCTGCTTCTGCAGTCCCCGCGAACGCTCTTCGAAGCTCTCGCCGGCCGCCATGTCGACACCCAGCAGCACCATCGAGGTGAAATCTCCGACCAGGCCGTTCACCTGGGGATGGAGCGGCAAGCGGTTGAAGAGGGTGACGTTGAGGGTCATCCGCGGGCTCGCCGCCCAGGTGGCGAGAACCTCGGCAAAGACCGCCAGCGTCAGCCCCGAGGGAGTCAGGCCCGCCGCCGCGGCCCGTTTCTTCACGCGCTGCCAGCGGGCGGCCTGGAGGCGCCCCTTGCGGCGCTCGAAGCGTTGTCGCGGCAAGTCCCCTGGGGCGCAGCGCCAGGCGATCTGGGGCGCCGGCGGCAGCTCGGCGGCGCGGCGCCGCCAGTAGTCGCGGTCGCGTTCGGCGACCTGCGAAGCCTCGACCTCGCGCAGGGCGAGGGCGTAGTCGCGATAGGAAACCTCGAGCTTCGGCAGCTCGGCGGCGGGCTCGCGATAGAAGGTCATCCAGTCACGGAAGACGATCGCGAAGCTCCCCATGTCGACATGGAGGGCGTCGATGCTGACGAACAGGCGCCAGCGGTGCGCCGTGAGACGCACCGCCACCAGGCGGAAGAGGGGCCACTCTTCGGGGCTGTAGACGTGGCCTTCCCAACGCCGCCGGCAGCTCAGGAGCTGCTCCTCCCGTGCTGCCGGCGGCAGGCCCCGCAAATCAATCGTTGCTAGGCGATAGCGCACTTCCGGCAAGATGTGCTGTCGACCGTCCGCAAGGACGACGCAGCGCAGCATCTCGTGGCGGTCGAGGACGCGGTTCCAGGCCTCCTCGAGGCGGGCCACGTCGAGGTCCTCGGCGCTGATCTCCTCGTAGACGTGAATTCCGACGGCGCCGAGCTCGAAGGCCGGGTTGCGGCCGAACCAGTAGGCGCGTTGAATCTCCGTCAGCGGAAAAGGTTGATGGCGCGCCGCCGGGTCGGAGCGCAGGGCCGGGAGCGCCGGCGGCCCGTCATCCCGTTGCCGCAGCTCCGTCAAGAGAGCCGCCTTGCGACGCTTCAGCTCACCACGCAGTTGATCGTCGATCAGACCGCGAGGAGCACGCACCACCAGCTCGTCGCGATCGGCCCAGAGCTCGATACCGCGCTCCGACAAGCGCTCGAGGAAGGCGGCGACGGTCATAGGCGCAGGGTCTCCCACTCGCTCGACGGACTCGGCTCCTCCACCGCGAAGCGGGCGAGGAGAAGCTCCGTCAAGCGAGCGACCGTCAACCGGTCCAGCTGCTCCGGAATGGCGATGATCTGGCCCGTCTGGCTGGCGATGCGCGCCTGCAGCTCGAGGGCCGCCAAGGACTCCAGGCCGAGCTCGAGAAGACTGGGCTCGGTCTCGGCGGTGCCCGCGGCGGCGGTGGCGTCGAAGGCGTCGCGGAATTCTGGGCCGAGGGCCTCGGCGACGGCGGAGGCGACCCAGTCGCCGAGGGCGGCGGAGCGCTCCGCCGCCGGCATTTCGGCCCAATCCGTCTGCGGCGAAGTCGACGGCCTTGACGGCGTCGCCGCCGCGACCGCCACATCGTCGGGCCAATAACGCTGGCGCAGGTAGGGATAGGGCGGCAGCGGAACCACCTGGCCGCTTTCCGGTCCGCCGATCTCACCACCGGCCAAGAAGCTGCCGCCAGCGGCCCCGGAAGCAGCCCCCGGCCCCGCCAGGACGGCCGGATGGTCCTCGCCCGCGGACCAGGCCCTCAGGGCACGCGCCGCCTCGGCGGTGGTACTGCTCGAGACGACGAGACGGTGCGCGAAATGGTCGCGGCGGCGGATCAGGGTGTAAGCGAGATCGGCGAGGCAAGGCGCCGGCTCGCCGCCGATCCACTGCGCCAGATCCCGGGCTCGCTGGCGCAGGGCGTCGGGATGATGGGCCGAGAGCGGCAGGAGGATCTCGTCGGGCCGCGCCGACACTGACAAGTCGCGGATCGACGGGTCCGGATTCGGTGAAGGCGCCGCCTGAGCGGGAGCCGCCGCCAGCACCAGATGGGCGTTGGTGCCGGCGAATCCGAAGGAGCTGACACCGGCCCAGCGACCCTCGTCGCTCCAGGGCTCGAGGCGGGACGCGACGGCGAGGCTGGAAGCCGCCTCGCGCAGGGCCTTGGCGGGACGCTCGAAGCCCAGGGTCGCCGGCACCACACCACGACCGAGGAGCAGCGTCGTCTTGATCAGGCCGGCGATGCCGGCAGCGGCCTCGAGATGGCCGATGTTGGCCTTGACGGAGCCCACCCAGAGCGGGCGATCGCGCTCCCCGACGGCGCTCTTCAAGGCCTCGAGCTCGGCACGATCACCGCGCACCGTGCCGGTGCCGTGGGCTTCGACATAGCCGAGCTGGCGAGGCGAGACCCCGGCCCGCTGCCAAGCACGCCGCAGCAGCCGCACCTGGCCTGCGGCCCGCGGCGCCGCCAGAGTCCGACCACCGCCCCCATGGGTCACCGCCCCACCGTGGATCACGCCATAGACCGGATCGCCATCGGCCAACGCCTGATCGAGGCGCTTGAGGGTCACCACGCCACCGCCTTCGCCGCGCACGTAGCCATCGGCCGCCGCATCGAAGGGCCGCGGACGGCCATTCGGAGCCAGGGTACCGAGACGGGCCATCGCCACCGTCGGCTGGCAGGTCACCATCAGATTGACGCCCCCCGCCAGGGCGAGGTCGCAGTCCCCGGCGGCCAGACTCTGGCAGGCCAGGTGGACCGCCACCAGCGACGACGAGCTGGCGGTCGCCACGGTCATGCTCGGCCCTTCGAAGCCAAAGCGATGGGAAACCCGGCCGGCGATGGCGCTGAGATCGTGGCCGGTGGCGGAGAAGGCATTGAGACGACGGCGGTCTTGTCCCGCCCAGCGCCCGAAGTCGCTCCACAAGGCTCCGAGGTAGACACCCACCGCCCGAGCCCGCAGCTCCGATGGCCGCTGCCCGGCATCCTCGAGGGCTTCGAAGGCCAGCTCGAGGGCGAGCCGCTGCTGCGGATCCATCTCCGCCGCCTCGCGCGGCGACAGATCGAAGAAGGCCGCATCGAAAGCATCGATGCGAGGCAGGAAGCCCCCCCAGCGCAGCGCCGGCAAGGCACCCTCGCGCCCCTCCGCCGCTTCGACGGCGTCCCAGCGGTCCGTCGGCACCTCGCTGAGGGCGCAACCTCCGCTTTCGAGCAAACGCCAGTAGGCCGCAGGATCCGACGCTCCCGGGAATCGGCAAGCGATCCCGACGATGGCAACCGGCTGCGGCCTGCCGCTCATGCGTGCTCTCTTTCCTTTCGCTTTGATCTAGACCCGGAGCGCCGCCACCGCGGCCACGGCGGCGAGCAAGAAAGCGAGGGCGGCCCAGGTCCGCAAGCCCAACAGGGGGTCGCGTTCCCGACGCACCTCGACGATGCGGTTGTGGAAGTAGTCGTACCACCAGTAGCGACTGGCGGCCTCGGCCTGGCCCGGCACCCAGGCGGCGGCGCCGGCGCCGACCCCGGGCACGTGGTAGACGGAGAGGGTCTCGCCGGTCTCTGTATCGCGCTGCTGAACGAAACCGGTGTACGGCGGATCTTGACCGAAGCTTTCGGTGCCCACCAGCAGGCCGTTCCACAGGTACTCGCCGTCCCAGGCCAGCCCGGTGGCTTCGAAGTAGCCGCCGATGGACTCGATCACCCGCCCACCGTCGTCGGGGTCGAGGCGATAGAACTTCTTGTCGCTGAAGTTCGAGGCCCACAGCGATTCGCCGTCATAGGTGAGCCCGGCGCACATGCCCTCGCCCGGTGTCGGGAACTCTTCGAGGATTTCGCCGCTCTCGGGGTCGAGGCGGAAGATCTTCTGGACTTCGTAGGCGAGCTGCCAGAGATGGGTGCCGTCCCAGGTGATGCCACCGGTCTTCTCGATCGCGAAATCGAAGCGGTGCAGCACCTCCCAGCTGTGGGGATCGACGCGATGGATGCCCCCGCCACCATCGACGGTCATCCACAGAGCCTCGCCGTCCCAGCCCAGGCCCGAGAGGTTCTCGAGGGGGGCAGGAGTATCGCGCAGCGTCGTGCGCGTTCCGGGGCTGTCCTGCAACGCCCCGTGGGTCATGAGCAGCAGCCCGAGAGCCGCCACCAACGCCAAAATACAAAACACCTTGAGACCGACTCGTCGCATGCTCACCCCCGCCGCGGAATAGGGCACCCGCGAATCTAGAAAATGCAAATCGCGGCTTCCAGAGAACCTCTCGAAGCCGCGATCGGCCTGGGAGCGGGCTGCCCACCGGGCGACCCGCTCCTCACGCCTTCAGTCCTGCAGAAGCTCGATCAGCGGCCCACCTTCAGGCGGACGGCGCCGGGGCTTCCCTCTTTCACCCAAATGTCGTGTGCACCGTGGGTGTAGTCGATGCGCATCGTGCCATCCTCGCTCACGGCGAGGGCTTCGGCAGCTCAACAACTGTCCGCAGTCTCATGCTGCGGAATGAATTCACCGTCATCGGTGGTGGGAGGAGAGGACTGATTGGCGAACATCACCGGCTTCAGCATGTTGAGCATGGCACCATCCCGCAGGGTGTTGCCCGGCTTCGCGATCCGGTAAGAGGTATCGACCTTGACGTTCAGTCCGTCGAGGTAGGGCGCGTAGTTGCCCTTGATCCGCGAGGTCGCGGCGACTTTCACGACGAAGGACTTGTTCTCGTCCTCGCCGAGGGTGACGGCCCAAGTGCCGTTCGACTCGATCTTGAACGGACGGCCACGGGCCTCCGCCGGACCACAGTTGTCGCAGCGCTCGTCGAGCACACCGGACTCCTGAGCCGCGATGGTGCCCAGGGCGCGAGTGCCGAGAATTCCGAAGGTCGAGTAGACCGGCTTCAGGTCGATGACCGTCGTGCCCTGGAGGGGCTGCCGGTGCTCGGAACCATCCGGGTTGTAGCGCTTGTAGAGAATCCAGTTTCCGTTGAAGAGGCGGATGGCCTCCTCGATCCGGCGCGTGCCGTCCGGATCATCGGCATTCCCCTTCTTCGAGTCCTGGGCGAATGCCGCCGTGCTCTCCTCTGCCGCGACGGTGGTCGGCCCCACCACCGCGAGCATGAGGAGCGCCAGCAGCGCCACCCAGAGAAGCTTCGAGGTTCTTGTCATCAAAGTCTCCTTGAATCAATCGACTTGTCGAGCTGGAATCGGTGTCCGATGGACCCCTACTTCGCGACCCGATTGCCGTTGGCGTCGAAGGTCTCGAGCGGACCGGCCTGGGACATGTGCCACTGGATGAACTTCCAGCCATCGACGTGCTTGACGGCGACGGCGGAGGCCCGAAGCAGCTCGACCGCGCTCTCGCCATTCGGCATCGAGAGGTGGATCGTGCACTCCTCGGTGCAGATGCCGATGCCATTGGAGGCGCGGCACTTGATCATCGGGTGCTTGGCATTCACCTTGATGTTCTCGGCCTTGAAGCCGGAGATCACCCGCGAGGTGAAGTCGTCCATGTCGGCCTTGGAGTTCAGCTTGATGGGCTGATGGGTGTCCGGATCCATGTCGAAGGTCGCGAGCACGTCGTCGCCGATCAACATGTTCTGGAGCGCCGCCACATCCAGCTTGTTCCAGGAATCGTGAAGCATGTGGTAGGCGTGCTCCAGCTCTTCAGACGCCTCGGCGTCCCACTCGACCAGCGACTTGCTGGCACCGGCATCGGCGATCGCCGGGGTGACCCCGAGGGCGATCAACGCGAAAGCGAGGACGCTCAACAGCAAGGCGTCTCTACCGGCTTTCCGCTCTTTCAGCATGGGTACCTCCTGTTCGTGAGTTTTGGTGACTCGACTTCTCAGGCCCTTCGTAACCGTTCCGCCCAAACCGCCCCGAAAGAAAGGGTTCGAAGAGGCTCGGACGGCGCGAATGAAACTCGTTTTTCTACCCCCTTGGAAACCGGGCCGAAGCCCTTGATCGGCTTCCTTCGAGGTCCATGTATCAGCTCACGATCAACCGTAGATCTGGCCCTAGACCTTTTCTTCTCCCAATTTGCTCGATTGGCCGAAACCCATATAGGTAAAGACGATACGCCGTTTCGGCCTGACCATTGGAAGGCTGTTTCAGAGGCCTCAGAGGACCCGAATCGAGGCCCTGGAGGAGCCCCGGTGGAGGCTCCTGCGCTATCATCCCGCCGACCTATCCGGAGGCCCGGGCCGATGACCGAAGAGAACCTGCTGAGGGCGATTCCGCCCGTCGACCAACTGCTCGCCAGCGCCGCCGTCGGCCGCCTTCTCGAGGACCATCCGCGACGCGAGGTGGTGGGCCAAACGCGCCACCTGCTGGACCGCCTGCGGCAGGCCGTCAGAGCCGGCGAAGCGGGACCCGAAGACCTCGCCCCGGAAGCCATCGCGGCACGCTTGGCGGAAGCCCTCGAGAAGCGCGCCCGGCCCTACTACTCGGCGGTGATCAACGCCACCGGGGTGATCCTCCACACCGGCCTCGGCCGCGCCCCCCTGGCGCCCGCCGTGGCCCAACGGCTGGCCGCCGTCGGTCCCGGTGCGCAACGGCTCGAGATCGACCCGCAGAGCGGCGAGCGCGGCGGCCGCGACGAGGGCTGCGGCCGCCTGGTGCGCGAGCTCACCGGCTGCGAAGCGGCCACCGTGGTCAACAACAACGCCGCCGCCACACTGATCATCCTGGCGGCCCTGGCGCGGGGTCGCGGCGTGCTGCTGTCGCGCGGTGAGATGGTCGAGATCGGCGGCTCCTATCGCATCCCCGACATCATGGAGGAGAGCGGGGCGCGGTTGGTCGACATCGGCACGACCAATCGCACCCATGCCCGCGACTATCGTCAGGCGATCGACGAAAACACCGCCATGATCCTCAAGGTTCACACCTCGAACTATCGCGTCGAGGGCTTCACCAAGGAGGTCGAGATCGAAGAGCTGGCGGCGATCGGCCGCGAGCACGGCATCCCGGTGGTCCACGACCTCGGATCCGGCTCCCTCATCGACCTCGGCCCCCTCGGTCGCCCCGGCGAGCCGCCGGTGGCGCGCTCCATCGCCGCCGGCGCCGACCTGGTCTGCTTCAGCGGCGACAAGCTGGTGGGCGGTCCCCAGGCCGGCATCATCGCCGGCCGACGCGAGGCGGTGGAGCGCTGCCGGCGCCACCCGCTGTTCCGCGCCTTCCGCCCGGGGCGGCTGATCTACAGCGCCCTCGAAGCCACCCTGCAGCTCTACCGCGGCGGGCCCGAAGCGGCGATCGACGCGCTACCGGTGCTGCGCCGCCTGTTGGCCGATCGCGAGCAGCTCGAAGAGCGTGCCCGAGCCCTCGCTGCCGAGCTCCAGGAGCTGCCGGCGATCCACTGCGAAGCGGTTCCCAGCCGGGCCCAGGCCGGCAGCGGCTCGATGCCGACCCTCGACTTCGCGAGCTGGGCGGTGCGCTTGACCCCGAGCCGGGAGACCGCGAGCTCGCTGGCGGCGCGCCTGCGCACCGGTGATCCAGCAATCTTCGGCCGGGTTTCGGACGACGCCCTGCTCCTCGACCTCACCACCCTGGCGGCCGACGAGATCGCGCCCCTGGTGGCCGCATGCCGCGCCCTATGAGCGGTGCCGACACCCGCGCCAAGGCAGCAATCTCAGACAAGCCCGGCTCCCCCACCTTGCTCAGACTTGCCAACCGAAGGCATTCGACGACCATGAACCGACCCCCTTCCCCATCCTGATGCTGCGCGTCATCGTCGGCACCGCCGGCCATATCGACCACGGCAAGACCGAGCTGGTGCGTGCCCTCACCGGCGTCGACTGCGACCGCTGGGCCGAGGAGAAGGAGCGCGGCATCACCATCGACCTCGGCTTCGCCCACCTCGCCGAGGAGGATCTCCAGGTGGGGTTCATCGACGTCCCCGGACATCAGCGTTTTCTGCACAACGCCTTGGCCGGCCTGGGCGGAATTCGCATCCTGCTGCTGGTGGTGGCGGCGGACGAAGGGGTGATGCCCCAGACCCGCGAGCACATTGCCATCTGCTCGCTGCTCGCCATCCCCTCCGCCCTGGTGGTCCTGACCAAAAAAGACCTGGCGCCGGACGATGTGCTGGAGCTCGCCGAGCTCGAGCTGCAAGAGCTGCTCGAGGACACCCCCTTCGCCGACGCGCCGGTGCACCAGGTGTCGAGCCTCACCGGAGAGGGCATCGCCGAGCTGCGTCAGGCGATTCTCGACCTCGGGCGCCGGCAGGCGGTACAGGTGGCGGATCACGACCCCGCCCGCCTGCCGATCGATCGCGCCTTCCATCTCAAGGGTCTGGGGGTGATCGCCACCGGCACCCTGGCGAGCGGCCAGGTCCGTCCCGGCGACGCGCTCGAGCTGATGCCCTCCGGGCAGGCGGTGCGGGTGCGCAGCGTCCAGGTCCACGGCCAGGCGCGCGAGGTCGCCGCCGCCGGCGAGCGCACCTCCCTGCAGCTCACCGGCGTCGACCTCGACGAGCTCTCCCGCGGCCTACAGCTGACCACCCCCGGAATCTTCGAGGGCAGTCGCATCCTGGCGGCCCGCCTGCGCCTGCTGCCGGACGCCCCGGACGCCATCGAAGGCACCACGCCGATCCGTCTCCACCTCTACTCGAGCGAGGTCATCGGCCGCCTGCGCCCGCTCGACGGCAAGGCCCTGGAGCCGGGAGAGGAGGGCCTGGTGGAGCTTCGCCTGGCGGCCCCGGTCAACGCCATCCGCGGCGACCGCTTCATCATCCGGCGCCCCTCGCCGCTCACCACCCTCGGAGGCGGTGACATCCTCGACCCGCGCTGGCGGCGGCGCCGCAAGGCCGAGATCGCCGCCAGCCTGGAAGGCCTGGTGGGAGATCGCGCCAGCGCCATCGAGAGCTGGGCCCGCGGTGAGCGCGAGCGCGGCATCGCCACCGAGCAGATCTCTCGACGCCTCGGAGTCCCGGCCTCGGCGGTGGTCGCCGAGCTGCGCCAGCTAGCCGAGCAGGAGCGCCTGATCGAGGTTCCCAACAGCAGCGACCTGTGGCTCGACCCCGCCTGCATCGCGGGCGTCGAGACGCGGGCCCGCAAAGTCCTCGCGGCCTACTTCGCGAAAGATCGTCTGGCCCGCGGCATCCCGAAGGCGGAGGCCATCCGGCGCATCTTGCCGGCCTCGCCACCGCCGCTGGTGCAGTACCTTCTAGACCTCCTGACGGAGCGCAACATCGTGGAAGTCGATGGCCGCTTGCTGCGCCAGCCGGGCCGCCGCGTCGAGCTTGCGGGAGCCGAAGCCGAGATCGCCGCGCGGCTGGTCGAGGAGGCCGAGGCGGCCGGACTGGCGGCAAACAGCGCCGAGGGACTGGCGCTGATCGTCGGCGGCGCCGGCGAGGCCTTCGACGCGGCCCTGCGCTTCGTCATCGACGAAGGCCAGGTGGTGCGCCTGCCGGGAGGCCTGATCGTCGCCGAGAAGACCCTCGAGGCATTGCGCCAAGATCTCGCCGCCAGCGGCTGGGAGCGCTTCTCGGTGCCCGACTTCAAAGACCGCTTCGACCTCACCCGCAAGCTCGCCCTGCCGCTCCTCGAGCACCTCGACTCCAGCGGCTTCACCCGCCGCGTCGGCGACGAGCGGATCCTGGTGAGCTCTCCTTAAGCGAGCTAGCAGGCTGCTGAAAAAGTTCAGGTTCGAGGGCTTCTGGCCCGCGTGGAACCCCGCGCCCCGCGGGCGAGGCGGCGCCTTCGGCGCCGAGGACGGGGGTGAAGGCGCGCGACATGCGCGCGCCTGAGGGGGGCGCCTTTTAGCCCCCCTGAAATAAACAGCAGGCGCTGAAGAAGCCGCCACGCGGCTTTTTCAGCAGCCTGCTAGCAGGTTGCTGAAAGATTCCGCTTCGCGGCTTTTCCAGCACTGCTAGCCGTTTGTTTCAGGGGGCTGAGCGCCCCCAGAAAACGCTCTCCATCCAAGGCGAGGCCTTCCGCGACGGTCCCAAGGGCCGGTCGCAGGCCGACCCGTGCCTTCGACCTCCGGCGAGCGATGCGGGACTGCACCGCGAGGTAACACCGGCCGCGGGCCGTTCACCTATACAACCAGTCACCCTGCAGTTTCTGAAGTAGTGAGCCTACGACTGGGAGTAAATATGAACCACCCCTGCCTCCATCCCGCGGCAGCTATTCACCGATCGCTCGGAACGCTTTTCGTCCTCCTCACCATCGCGCTACCTGCCACCGCTCAGACCTTGCGCGTCATGCCGACAGGCCTCGGCGAAGGGCAAATCTCTGGCTCGCCGATCGCCTGCGGAGCCGTGTCTCCGGGTGTGACCGAGGTTTGCACCCGCGGCTTCACCGCCGGCACTGTCCTCACTCTCACCGCGGCGCCCAAAGACAGCGGATCGACTTTCACCGGCTGGGGGGGCGATTGCCCGGACTCTCTGCCGGCGACGCCCGCCGACCAATGCCGCCTCACCCTGGCGGCCGGCCAAACCTACTCCGTCAGGGCGAACTTCAATCCCGCCACCGCCATCAACCGCCTGACTCCGGCCCAGATCGCCGACGTCGCCGCCGACCGCAGTCGCAGCGGCATCGGCGATTTTCTCGGCCTTGCGGCCAACGCCGGGATCGATACGCCGGCCGAGTTCATCGCCGCCCTGCCGGACGACTACAAGCAGAACTGGATTCTGATGCCGCGCTCCGAGAGCCTGCAAACGGGAACCGCCGAGTCACCGCGCATTCTGATGCCCAGTGCCGACGCCCGGCATGTCTTCACCGTCGGCATGACGACGCACAGCTCCTATCCGGGCTCGCACCCCAACGCCATCGAGTTCATGCAGTTCGACCCGGCTCTCAAGAACTTCCGCTTTCATGAAATCGTCCTCGACGACATCGATCCGATGGGCGACGACATCGATCCCGCCACCCCCGGCGTCCAGGCGCGCTTCCCGCGCCGCCCACGGGGCGTCTCCATCGACGATAAGAAGTGCTTCGCCTGCCACACGACGCGCAACGTGCTCAACCGCGGAACCACTCCGGGGACCGATGGCATCACGCCGCGCTCGATCCCGGCCAAGTCCAAGCCCAACTGGGACACCTATGACAGCTGGGGCGGCATGTTGCCATTCAATCGCGATCGCATTTACCGCGGCACGGTCGAAGCCGCCGCCTTCCGCAAGCTCTTCAACCTCTGGACCTGGCAAACCGAGCCCGAGGTGCGATCGATCATCGAACAGCTCGAGCTGCAGCCCCCCAATGTGCCCAATGGCTCGACCATCGCCGCCGCCACCGGAGTCCCCGATCACCGCATCCGACGCGATGTCTTCAATGGCGGCGCCAACGACGGCCATGTCGTGTTCGGCTTCGACCCAACGGGCACCGCCGTCACCACCGAGCCGCGCCCCACCGGCAGCGGCCCGACGATCTCCTATGAATTCAACCGCCGAGCGGGCACCAGCGGGACCGAGGTCAAGCGCGATCAAGCCTTCCTGACGCTGCACCACTCGACCCAGCCGCGGAGCGACGAAGGACGGGGGGTCGAGCTTTTCGATCGTCTCACCCAAGGCCCCAACCCTCAGCGCATCGGCGATGAGCTCAACAACCACCCGGTGGCCACCGGCAACCAGCCGATCGACGTACGCCCCATCGCCCTGGCCATCGCCGAGGGCTGTTACACGGTCAACGGAGGGACGGCGATCAACAACACCCAGACCATCTCGCCGGCCTTGCCCACCGCCGTGGCGGCCTTCTTCGACGCGCGCAACGGCATGTCCTTCGATCAGCTCTACGACGACACCCGCCGCCGGGCCCAAAGCCTGACTCGGCGCAAGGCCGACATCCAGGCGACCACCCTCGAGCGAACCAACGATGTCTACGCCTACGATCCCAGCCTCGGCACCGCGCCGCCACCGCCGCCGATCATCGACGGCCTGATCCAGGACTACGGGGCGGGCACCGCCGGCGTCACCGCCAGCGGTGGCGGCACCGATACCTCCTTGCAGCGCTTGCGCCAGGAGATCTTCCGCCGACCGATCGACGTCAGGCAACGCATGCACCGCGATGAAACGGTGATGAGCAGCGGTCTCACCCGTCCCGAAGGAGCCTACGTCGACCGCGAGGATGACTCGACGGATCCGGCACCTCCCAACACCACCGCACCGGACAACACGGCACCGGTGGCCCTCTATCGCTACTTCCTGGAGCCCCTGGGGGTCTCCGTCGACAAGTGGTCGATGGGAGTCCGCGGCCGCTCGCGGACCTACACCTTCGCCGATCTGTTCAGCAACTACACCGGTGGTTTGACCACCGAGCTGCGTGCCAGCTTGGGCGCGACGGCCGACGCCTGTGCCCTCGCCCGGACCGAGCTCGGGCGGCTGACTCCGGCCGCCGCCGCCGCGGTTCCGACCTATACGGACATCCAACGGATTTTCAACAAGAGCTGCATCGAATGCCACGGCGGCCTCGGCTACCCGCCGTACCACTCCTACGGTACGTCCTTGGATCTCTCGGAGGATGAGAACCCACCGTCCGGCGAGCGCCGACTCTGGCGGTCCATGAGGCAGGCGCGCTCATTGATCGCCGCCCCCGCTTGCCCTCCGGGGACTTCGCCGTGCCCGGTCGGCAGTGGGATCAATGTCACCGGCAGCGACCTCTACCAGCGGATCACGGACTACGGCAACCTGGCCCATCCCTACGATCCCTTCGAGCCTTACAACGCGGCCAACCCGGATGACCCCACCGACCCCGACATCGCCGACGAGCGCTGTCCGAACGGCTTGATGCCGTGTGAGGGACCGCCGCTCAGCAAGACGGACATCGAGACCTTCCGGCGTTGGATCATCGGCGGCCGGCCCAACACCGAAGGGGATCCCCACATTCGAACCGTCGACGGCGTGCACTACGACTTCCAGAGCGTCGGCGAGTTCGTCCTGCTGCGCGACATCGACATGGAGCTGCAGGCCCGGCAGACGGCGGCCCCCACCTTTGGGCGCCTGCCGGCCGACGGACACACCGGCCTGTCGACCTGCGCCAGCGTCAACACCGCGGTCGCCCTGCGCGTCGGACCGCACCGGGTGACCTACCAGCCGGGCCTCGCGATCGATGGCGATTTCGAACCCGGCGCCGAAGGCGGCTCCTCCGCGGGCCGCTTGATCCTCCGGGTCGACGGTAAGCCCATCGACGTGAGCGCAGGGCCATTCCCCCTGGCGGCCGGTGGGCGGGTCCTCGAGACCGCCGCCCCTGGCGGCGTCCAGGTGCAACTCCCCGGCGGAACCACCGTGGTCATCACACCTGGCCACTGGTCGTCGATGAATCTCAGCTTCATGAACATCGACGTCCGCCACGCCCGCGCCGTGGCAGGTGTGATGGGAGCGATCGCACCCGGTCAGTGGCTGCCGGCGCTCGCCGACGGCTCATTTCTGGGACCACGGCCGACAGACCCTGCGCAGCGCTACCAAGACCTCTACGTAGATTTCGCCAACTCCTGGCGGGTGAACGCCACGACCTCCCTCTTCGACTACGAACCCGGACTCCAGGCGGGTGATTTCGACCTCCCCGCCTGGCCGGGACAGTCGTCCCAGGGCTGCGTCGCGCCCCCTCAGCCGGGCGGACCGGTGGCAAACACTCCTCCGGCTCCGCTCCCCGTCGCCGAAGCCGAAAGGCTGTGCGCCGGGCTGGTCGATCTCGAACGCAAAGACAACTGTGTGGTGGACGTCGCAGCAACCGGCGAAGCAGCCTTCGCCGAAACCTATCTCTGGACGGAGAAGATCGCCTCCCTGCCGATGGCGGCCATGCCACAGCTCGGCGAACCCGCCAACAACGCCATTCTGCCAGCCGGCAAGGTCGACTTCACCTGGACCGCCGAAGCGGCCCCCGCCGGCGGTTCCATGACCTATCGCCACTGTTTGTGGAGCTCCGATCAGCTCTACGACTTCAATCACTGCACGGTGATCGAAGACGGCGGGTTGCCCGCTCCCTGGGGGTCGCCGAAGCTGAGGATCTTCTACGCCTGCATCGCTCTGCTGGCGATCTTGCTCCTCCTTCTGCTGCTCATCTTCACTGGATGGCGCCACCGCAGGGCCGTGCTCTTCCTCCTCGCCATCGCCGTCTTGGCAGCGCTCCTCTGGATCCTCGGCGGCTCTACCGGATCGAGTCGCGTCGAGGAGGTCGAAGACAACCAGATCTACTTCTGGAAGGTGGTCGCCGAGGATGACAATGGCACCGTCGTCGAGAGCGAGACCCGACGCCTCGAGGTCCACCGGTGAGGCGGTCTGGCCAAGAATGAGGAGAGACCGAGATTCCTACTCGGCCTCTCGAATTCGACCCCGCGCCCAGGTGGAGACGATGTCGCCGACCACTACCAGGATCGCCCCCAGGAGGACGTAGAAGAACATCTCGTCATAGTGGTTGCGGGCGCGGGCGTCCTGGATCCAGTAGCCCAGGGAGACGATGCCGAGGAGGCCCAAAACGGTGGCTTCGCGGACGCAGGTTTCCCAGCGGTAGAAGACGAACAGCAGGATGCGGTTGAGCACCAGCGGCACCACCGCCGCCTGAGCGATTTGGGTGCGGCCGGCACCGAGGCCGCGGAGCGCCGCCGGGACCCGCGGATCGAGGTCCTCCACGACCTCGGCGGTCAGCTTTCCGAGGATGCCGGCGTTGTGCAGGGCGAGGGCGAGCACCGCCGGCCAGGCGGACGGTCCGAAGAGGGCCAGGAAGAGGAAGGCGAGAACGTACTCGGGCAAGGCGCGGGAGAGGATCTGGAGGCCCCGGGAGAGCCCGACGAGGAGCTTCCAGGGTGCCCTTCGGGGGCGCCCCGAAGACGGCAGGAAGGGCTCGGCGGTGGCCAGATTGCGAGCCGCCGGGAAGGCGGTCAAGAGGCCCCCGAAGGTCGCCAGCAGGATGGCCGCCACGGAGATCGCCGCGGTGGCCCGCAGGGCGGCCCAGCCGTGGGTCGCCATCATCTCGCCCACCCAAGAGGCGGCGAGGCCGAGATCGAAGTCTCGGCCTTGGAGGGGATGAGGCACCAGCTCACCGAGAAAACGCTCGAGATTGGCGCGGCGGCGCGGTGCCAAAAAGGCGCCGAGAGAGAAATCCCCCACGATCCAGGCGAGGGCCGTCAGAGCAGCCAGCGCCAAGCCGCTGATGCGCAGCAAGAGGCTGCGCGGCCGCTGGCGATGGAGGCGTCGGATCTCGTGCTCGACGGAGCTCATGACACCAACCGACGGCGCAGCACGCCGCTCCACAGGTCGACCACGACGATCAGAACCAGAAGGGTGTAGAGATAGGTCCAAACCTCGCGGAAATGGAGATTCTCGAAGGAGGCCGCCAAGAAGTAGCCGAGGGTGGGATAGCCAAAGAAGCCGAGCACCGCCGAGGAGCGCAGAGCGCACTCGAAGCGGTAGAAGGCATAGGCGCCCATGTCCGGCAAGGCGCGGGGCAGCAGGCCGAAAAGGAACACCGAAGACGGCGCCGCGCCGGCCTGGCGCAAAGCCTCACCGGCGTCGCGCGGCGCCTCGTCGAGCATCTCCGAGAAGACCTTGGCCAAGGTCCCGGCATAGGGGATGGCGATGGCGAAAACAGCGCTCAGGTTGCTGAGCCCGAAGGCGGCCAGGAAGAGCACCGCCCAGAGCAGCTCGTGGACCGAACGCATGGCGGCGATCAGCGTCCGGGCCGAGCCGTAGGCGAAGCGCGCCCGGAGCGAAAGAGTGCCTTCGAGGTCGGCCCCCCGGCTCGCCGCCCAGCCGAGCACCAGGCCGGCGACCAGCGCCAGACTCATGGCGGCGGCGGCGAAAACGACGGTGGTGCCGGCGGCCGAGACAGCCTTCCACAGCAGCGGTGGCGTGTTGGCGGGCACGCTCGCCGCCTGGTAGTCGAGGGCCGGGCGCCAGGCGGCAGCGAGAAACTCGCCGACCATCGACCAGCCCCCGCCGTGGGGAATCAGCTGCTGCGGCCACAGCCGTAGCTCCCAGACCGCCCAGGCCCCTGCCAGCAGGGCCCCGACGGCGAGCCACCAGGTGGGCTCGCCACGCCAACGCAGACCCCGAGGTAGAGGTCCTTCCGGAGAGCCGACGGCGTCGGTTGTCATGGAGGAGCGGCCGCCCTGCGGGCGATCGCGAGGGCCGGGGGCTCGATCAGGTCGTAGAGCTCGCCGAAGCGCGAGGCGACCTCAGCGGGTGGTCCATCGAAGAGGATCCGGCCGGCCCGCATGCCGAGCAGGCGCGGGAAGTACTCCGCTGCCAGGTCGCTGCTGTGCAAGCTCATCACCAGGCTCAGGCCGGCCTCGGCGGCGAGCTCGGTCAGCAGCTCGACGGTATCCCGGGCGCGCGCCGGGTCGACGCTCGAGACGGGCTCGTCAGCGAGCAGGACGGCGGGGCGCTGGAAAAGGGCCCGCGCCACCGCCACTCGCTGCTGCTGTCCGCCGGAGAGGCGATCCGTTCGCTGGTAGAGCTTTTCCGGAATCCCGACCCGGGCGAGGAGCTCATAGACCTCGCGCACGGCCGCCGCCGGCGGGAACATCAGGAGTCGCAGCGCCGCGAGGCGGGAACAGCGGCCGAGGCGCCCCGAGAGGACATTGCGCACCACCCGGAGGTTGGGCACCAGGCGCAGGTCCTGGTGCACGAAGCCGACCGTGGCGCGGTAATCGCGCAGCTCTACCGCATCGAGCTCGGCGAGCGGGCGACCGGCCACCCGCAGGACGCCGGCGGTCGGCGCCAAAGCTCCCCCGAGAAGCCTCAGGAGGGTGGTCTTCCCCGCTCCGCTAGGCCCTACCAGTGCCACTCGCTCGCCGGCCGCGATGGTGAGGTCGAGGGGCCGGAGGGCAGCGGTCTCGGCAAAGGAAACCGCCACCTGGCGCAGCTCGAGGTCGTAGCCCTCCTGCCTTTCTCGCACCTCTTCGCTCCTTCTCTCATCGCCGGAAGCCTGCCTCGGCGTCCTGGCGCCGGGGATCAGCGCAGCATACCGAGCGATTCGGCCACCTCGCGGATGCCCTCGAACTCCTCGTTGGTGGCCGGGATCAATCGATCGCGCAGCAGAGCCGCCAGCAGTTGCGGATCATCGATCGCAGTCAGGGCGCCCTGCACCCGATCGACGAAGCCGGCGCCGAAGAGAGTGTCCAGCTCGGGATGGGCGGTCCAGTTGTAGTCGGCATAGTACGGCGTCTTCCAGATCACCCGGCAAACCTCGGGATCGGTCTGCCCTTCGGCGATCCGACGCTGGTAGACCTTGTAATTGACCGCCCCGACCTCGTACTGCCCGCTCTCGACCAGCTCGACGGTCTTGTCATGACTGCCGGAGTAGCCCGGCAGGGCGCCGAAGAACTCTTCCGGCGATTGGCCGGTGGCCTGGCGAATGAAGAACTCCGGCATCAGCCGGCCCGACGTCGAGCTCTCGGAACCGAAGGTGAAGCTCTTGCCGGCCATTGCCTCCGGGAACTCTTCGCCTTCTTCGAGGCCACTGTCGCGATGGGCGATGAAGTAGGAATAGTACTGCGGGTCGGCCTCGCCCTGGGCAATGGCCCGAGCACCGGCCACCGCCTGACGGGCCTGTACTCCGGTCAGCCCGCCGAACCAGGCCAGGTGGACATCGCCGTTGCGAAACATCTCCACCGAAGCCTGGTAGTCGCGCGAGGGCACATACTCCACCGCCACCCCGAGGGCCTCGGAAAGGTGCTCGGCAACAGGCTGGAACTTCTCGATCAGCTCCGTGGTGTTCTGGTCCGGAATGGCGGTGAACTTGAGCACCGGGGCTGGAGCCTGCTCTGCTCCGCAGGCGGTCAGCAGTCCAAGGGTCAAGAGGGTACCGAGTAGTTTCCGCATCATTTGATCAACGCTCCCTGGTCGTGGCACGAAGCCCACATACTCATCCATCGAGGGCTTCGAGGCAAGCCATTGAATTTTCCAATGAAAGATCCCGAATCGGATCGACAGAACCGATTCGACCAGCCCGACTCGCACTCCCGACGGGAGCGCGGTCGAGAAACTGCTTCAAGAGGGAATCAGGCGACTCGGCTCGAGGCGCCTTTGAACTCCGCGTGGAGGGTTTCCAGGAAAAGACTGCAGATCGGCGAATTGGCGCGCCGCTCGTCGAGGGCGACATAGAAGTGGCGATCGAGATCCTCGAGCTCCGCCAAGGACACCGTCGCGATGATGCCGGCATCGACCTCGGTGGTGAGCGCGAGGTCGGAGATCACCGAGCATCCCACTCCCGCCTTGATCGCCTCCTTGACGGCAGCGGTGCTGCCGAACTCGGCGACGACGTTGAAATCGTCGAGACTCTCGCCGAGCTCGGTCAAACGACGCTCGAGCATCACCCGAGTGCCGGAGCCCGGCTCTCGCACCAGCAGGGGAAGCTCCTTGAGGCGCTCGAAAGTCGAAACCGAACGCTCGCGCCAGGGGCTGTCCTGCGGAATCGCCAGCACCAAGCGGTCGGAAGCGAAGCGCTCGTAGTGCAGTGCCTTAGCACCGCCGACGTCCTCGCCGTGGCGCGGCCGCGCCCCGACGAACCCGACCTCGAAGCGACCTTCCCGGACCCCCGCCAACACCGCACCGGAGCCCTGGATCGTGACCCGGACGTTGAGCCGCGGATTGGATTTGCGAAATCCTCCGACGATCGAAGGCAGAAGGTACTCGCCGGGGATGGTGCTGGCTCCGACCTTGAGCTGCCCTTCGAGGCGGTTGAGGAAGCGGCTCATGTCATCGACCATGTTGCGTTTGATGTCGATGATCTGGCGCCCCTGCTCGAACAGCAACTCGCCGGCCCGGGTCGGCCGGACCTCCCGCCCCAGGCGATCGAACAACAAGGTCCCGAAGTAGGTCTCCAGGGTCTTGATGTGACCGCTGATCGTGGGCTGGGTCAGCGACAGGCGCTGCGCCGCTTTGGAGAAGCTCCGCTCCTCGTAGGCGCAACAGAAGATTTCGAGCAGTCTTAAGTCCATGGTGCCTCGCCGAGTCAAGCTAAGGGGCCCGGGCGGCCGCCGCTTGTCCCAGATTGCTGACTTGCTCAAACGACGCCCAACCAGAAGGCGCCGAGGCCAATCCACGACCTCGGCGCCCGCTCTATCGACGCCTGTTCCAGCCCTCGGCGGAGGGCTACCTCTTGCCTGCTTTGGGGGCCTTCGCCGCCGAGCCGGTTCCGGTCGCCGGGGCCCGGGACCAGGTATCCGAAGCCCCGTGGGTGTAGAGAATGGTCATGATGTCGCCGACGATGAACAGGTCGTCCACCGAGCAGCAAGAATCGGCGGTCTCGTAGGGCGGAATCAGGTCGCCGGCATCGGTGATCGGAGGTGCCGCCAGATTGGCGAAGGTCACCTCGTTGAGAATCTGCACGTTGGCGCCGGCCTCGGCCGCCGCCCGATCCCGTTGGCCGCGCTTCTCGATTCCCGACTCGCCGCTCAGGGTCTGCCCTTTCTTCGCCACCCGGTAGCGGCTCAGAACGTTTGCATTGAGACCCTCCAGGTAGGGCGCATAGTTTCCCTTGATGCGAGTCACGGCACTGACCGAGACGATGTAGTGATCGGCAGATTGCGATTCGACGCTCACCGCCCAGGTGCCGCTCGATTCGATCTTGAAGGGTCGCCCGCGGGCTTCCGCCGGACCACAGTTGTCGCAGCGCTCGTCGAGCACCCCCGACTCCTGCGCGAAGATCGTGCCGAGGGCACGCGGTCCGAGCAGCCCGAAGGCGGTCGGTGCCGGCGACAGGTCGATGACGGTGGTGCCCTGAAGCGGCTGGCGATGCACGGTGCCGTCCGGGTTGGTGCGTTGCACCAAGCGCCAGTTGCCGTTGAACTGGTTGATCACTTCTTGAATGGTGGCGTTGTTGCCGGTTTGGGCCACGGTCGGAACGGCCGTGAACAGCAGCGCCCCGGCGATGATGATCGCCCAGCTCCACTGCCCCGGCCGAGTCCTGCTCGTGAGGGACTTCGCGGTCATGGAATTCCTCCTCGAAATGGGTTCCTCGAAGCTCGCAGACAATGCGGACCCGAGAGCGGACGACCAGCGAGGATCGCTCCAGCGGCGGCATCGACCAAAGGTCGACGCACAAGGCCGAACCGCCGGGAAACCCCTGCCCGTCCCCGCATCCACGGGCCCATAGATCAGGCTCGATCAGTCTTCGATTGATTCGAGAGGCAGCCTAGGGACGATCGAGAGATCGCGCTTCTCTTATTTTGCGTAATTTCAATATTTACGTAAGCAGGTAGACCGAGCTGCAATTACGCCGGCCCGCAGCGCCTCGACCGGAAAGCCGTCAACGCCCGCAGAACATCCTCGACGGCGGGCAGCGGCCCAGCGCTCGACGGCAGGGCAGGGAATCGCTGAGGCGGGGAGACGGCTTGCAGCTGCTAGCAGGCTGCTGAAAAAGTCCGCTTCGCGACTTTTCCAACGCTGCTAGCTGTTTGTCTCAGGGGGGCGAGAGGCGCCCCCCTCGGCCGCACGCACATGTCGTGCGGCCTCACCCCCGACCTCGGCGGCTCTTGCCGCCG